>DASSGC010000565.1:0-7523 GCA_035693765.1 Acidimicrobiales bacterium | reverse complement strand
ATGGCATCGAGGACGGCGGCTCGGGTCCGGCCGACCAGGGCGGCCAGCGACGACTGCGCCGTGGCCGCGGCGAGCGGCGCCCAGAGCCCTCGCATCCTCCCGGCGTCGAGGGCGATCGGGTAGTGGATGACGGGCGACGCGTCGGGGGCGTCGGGCGCGACGCACATCGGGTAGCCGGGCGGGCAGAACAGGGACGGGACGAGGACCAGCCCGCGCCCGTCGAGGTAGGCGTCCTCGTCGCCGATCGGCAGGCAGGTGTCGATGGTCAGCACGGGCGGATCCCAGCGGATGGTCGGGTGGCAGGACCCCAGGAAGCGGTCGAGGCCCTGTTCGCTGAGCAGCCGCACGGCCCGGTCCCGCTCGGCCTCCAGCAACCGCGAGACGGCCGGCCAGTGCGGGGCGACGGCCTTGTCGTGATACGTCCTCAACGCGGCGGCGAGCTGCTTCCGGGGGCCTGTCGCCGGCTCGGCCAGGACCGTGGCCCAGGCCGGCGGGCGGAACGGGCCCCCCGCGCTGTAGGCGAGCTCCACCCCGACGAGCGCGGGCGGCAGGGACGCGACGGCGTCGAGCCCCTCGTCGATGGACGACGACCGGCCGGTCATCGTGATGATGTCCATCGCCCGGGGCAGCAGCTGGGCGAGCGCCCGCTCGGCGGGTGTCACGTGACCGGCCACCCGCGCCCGCCACCCGTCGAACCCGATCGTCCCCGCCGGGTCCGACGGGGCGCCCGACCAGTCCGTCCGCACCAGGCGTTCGAGGCTCAGCGCCGTCTCGGCGACCGGCCCGTAGGTGGGCCCGACGCGCACGTTCCTCAGGTCCTCGTCGGTGAAGTGGATGCGCTTCATCCACCGCAATCTTGGAGCAGTCCACCCGCGGGATGCGGTCGCCCCGCCCCGCGCGTCCTTTCGGCAGCGGCCGAAAGGATTGCGCGGGCGCCGGACACCGCCGCATCGTGCGTTCGCAATGTGGTCGGAACCGGTTGGGGCGCGGCGACGCCGCGGGGAGGCAACGTGAGGGCTGTCGGAGCAAGACCAGGAAGGGGCCCGGTGTCGATGCGTGGTGCCCTGCGTGTGTGTGTCGTCCTGCTGGCCGTGGTGTCGATCCCGACGACCGCGGCGGGGGCTGCGCAACGTGAACGGGGCGACGGGGCCGCCTTCCCGACGACCATCCCGCTGCCGGACGGGTTCGCCCCCGAGGGGATCGCCATCGGCGCGGAGCCCTTCGCCTACTTCGGATCGCTGCTCGACGGGTCGGTCTACCGCGCCGACCTGGAAACCGGTCGGGGCAGGATCATCAGCGAGGGGCCGGGCACGCCGTCGGTCGGCCTGAAGATCGACCCACGCGGGCGGCTGTTCGTGGCCGGCGGCGACGCCGGCGACGGCCGGGTCGTCAGCGCGTCGACCGGTGAGGTCCTCGCCAGCTACCGGTTCTCGCCGGCGCCGAGCTTCGTCAACGACGTGCTCCTCACGCCGGACGCGGCCTGGTTCACCGACTCGTTCAACCCGGTGCTCTACAAGGTTCCCCTGGGCCGTTCCGGGCGCCTCCCCGGCCAGGGCGAGATCGTGACCGTGCCGCTGAGCGGCGACGTCGCCTTCCAGGAGGGCTTCAACGTCAACGGCATCAGTCGCACGCCAGACGGCTCCGGCCTGCTGGTGGTGCAGACCAACACCGGGCTGTTGTTCCGCGTCGATCCTGCGACCGGCGTCACGAGCACCGTCGACCTGGCCGGCGACGTCCTGCCCAACGGCGACGGCATCCTGCTCAGCGGGCGCACCCTCTACGTCGTGCAGAACGTGTCCAACGAGGTCGCGGTCGTCCGGCTCGATCGCGCCGGTCGCCGCGGGTCGGTCGCGGATCGGCTGACCGACCCGCGGTTCGACGTGCCGACGACCGTCGCCCGCTTCGACGGCCGGCTCTACCTGCCCAACTCGCGGTTCCTCATCGAGCCGACACCGGCCACGCCGTACTCCGCTGTCGCCATCCCCGCCGCCAAGCCGTGACGGCGACAGGGACACGCTCGTCGTCGATCGCCGCGCGGCTGGTGGCGGGTGCTGCGGTCGCGGCCACGGCCACAGCCGCCCTGGCGTTGCCCGCCGGTGCCGACAGGGTGCGCGAAGGCCAGTGGCACCTCGCCTACCTCGACATCGCGAGCGCGCATGCGATCAGCCTGGGCGAGGGGATCACGGTGGCGGTGGTCGACTCGGGGATCGACGAGCACCATCCGGACCTGGCCGGCAACGTGCTCGAGGGGGCCGACGTCGTGGTCGGGGGCAACGGCAACGGCTGGGGTGACGTCCTGGGCCACGGCACCGGGATGGCGGGACTCATCGCCGCGCACGGCCACGGTGCCGGCAACGCCGAGGGTGCGCTGGGGATCGCGCCCGGAGCCAAGATCCTGCCGTTGCGGATCGAAGCCGGCGACGGCTACGGCGGCGGCGACGCCCTGGCGCTCGCCGTCGACGAGGCCGTGGCCCGGGGCGCCAACATCATCTCGGTCTCGATCAACTCCGACGGGCAGAGCTACGACGCGGTCCAGCGAGCCCTCGCGGCCGGGGTGATCGTCGTCGCGTCGGCCGGCAACGAGCCGACGGATCACTTCATGGGGTCCCCTGCCGCCGACCCGGGCGTCGTGGCGGTCGGCGCGGTGGGGCAGGACGGCAACATCGCGGACGTGTCGGTGAGGGGGTCGGGGCTGGCTCAGATATCGCTCACGGCGCCCGGTGTCGACATCGTGAGCGCCAGCATGGACGGCGGGTACCGCATCGGGACCGGCACCAGTCCCTCGACCGCCATCGTCGCCGGCGTGGCGGCCCTGGTGTGGTCGGCGTACCCGGAACTGACCAGCGTCGAGGTGGTCGAGCACCTCACCGAGACGTCGGTGGACAAGGGCGCGCCCGGGCGGGACGTCGAGTACGGGTTCGGTGTGGTCGACCCGGTGAAGGCACTGACGACCCGGCCCGTGACCACCACGACGACCATCCCGCCCACCTACGCCACCGCTCCCGTGACGGTGCCCGACGACGAGGCGGCGGCCGGCCCGGTCGCCGGTGGGCCCTCGGCGTCGGACGGCGGCGCGAACCCGGGTCTCCTTCTCGCCGGCGGCGCAGCCGTCCTGGCCGTGACGGTCGCCGCGGTCACGGCGAGGCGCAGGGGCTTCCGTGCCGTCTCGCCCGCGGTCGAGCACCCTCCTCACCGGCGGCCGCCACCTCCTCCGGGCGCCGTGCCGCCGTCGCTGACGCCGGCGCAGCGGCGACCACGACCCTGAGCGGTCCCGGTCATCCCGTCGTCCGGGGCGGCGGCGCACGCACGGGGGCAGCCGCCCGGGCGGGTTGGGGCTCTGGCGCCGTACCACGACGTCAGAGCCCCAAGGCCCAGGCTCACGCGTCCGCGGAGGCAGGGCCGAAGGTGCCGCCGACCGGCGTGACGGCGTCGGCCGGGAACCCGCCGCGACGCGCGTGCTCCAGGATCACGTCGGCCGACTCGGCGGAGTGCACGCAGTAGACCTTGTCGCCTGCGGCGAAGCTCTCGTGCCAGGTGTAGGGGACACCGAGCGACGCCACGACGGCGTTCGACTTCCGGGCGATCGCGCCGAGCTCCTCCGGCGAGAGGTCGCCGGCTCCGGGGATGTTGCGCTCGATGATGAACTTCTGCATGGGATGCTCCTTTGCCGGATCGACCCCGTTGGTCGATCTCGACGACGACGATGACGGAGGTTCGCCGTGCCTTCATCGGGAGCCGATCCCCATGTTCGCGGCCCGGGCTCCCCAGTCGGGCGACGGCGCGGCAACTGAGGAAGGACCAGGTACGCCGTCTACGATCCGGAGTCGTGGCCCTGCTTGAGCGCGATGCCGAGATGGCGACGCTGTCGGCTCACTGGCAGCGCGCTCGCCGCGGGAACGGGTCCGTCGTGCTCGTGCGGGGCGAGTCCGGGATCGGCAAGACGACGGTGGTTCGAGCGTTCGTCGACGATGCCGCCGACGGTGCCCGGGTCCTGTGGGGGTCGTGCGATCCGTTGACCACCCCACGACCGATGGGTCCGCTCCACGACGTGGCGGAGGACATCGGTGGTCGGGTGCGCGACCTGCTCGGCTCGGGCGGGTTCTCCCACGAGATCTCCGCGGCGATGTTCGACGAGCTGCGGGCCGCGCCGCACGTGCTCGTCATCGATGACCTGCATTGGGCCGACGAGGCGACGCTCGACCTCATCCGCTTCCTCCTGCGGCGGATCGGCGCGACCCCGTCGCTCGTCATCGGCACGTTTCGCAACGACGAGATCGGCAGCACCCACCCGCTCCACGGGGTGCTGGGAGACGTGGCCCGCAACCCGAACGCGACGTGCCTGCGCCTCTGCCCGCTCAGCATCTCGGCGATCCGGACGATGATCGGCAGCCAGCCGGTCGATGCCGCCGAGCTGCTGGCCATCACCGGCGGGAACTGCTTCTTCGTCAACGAGCTCCTGTCGCACGAGGACGGCGAGCTGCCGACGACGGTGCGGGACGCGGTGCTGGCCCGCACGGCGATCCTCGACGAGGACGCCCGGGAGCTCCTCGACGTGCTCGCCTGCTCGCCGGAGGCCATCCCCGACCGCGCGCTCCCGGCCCTCGGTGTCGGCATCCTGCCGCTGCGGGCCCTCGCCGAGACCGGCCTGGTCGAGCGCGGGCGCCGCGGCGTCACGTTCCGGCACGAGATGTGCCGGCTGGCGGTGGCCAGTGCCATCCCGCCCGGGGGCGAGGTCGCGCTCCACCTGCGGATGATCGACGCGCTGGAGTCGGTCGCGCTGGACGATCCGGCGCTGCTGGCCCACCATGCCGTCCAGGCCGGCGACACGCCGCGGATCCTCCGCTACTCGTCGCTGGCGGGGATCCACGCGGCGCGGACGGGGGCCCACACGCAGGCCGCGACCTTCTTCGAGACCGCGCTCACGCAGGGGTCGCCGCCGACGGCCGCCGAGCAGGCCGAGCTGCTCGAGCTGCTCGCCGCCGAGCTGTACCTCACCAACCACCTGGAGGAGGCGATCAGGACCTGCGAGCGTGCGATCGCGCTGCGCGCCGGCGATCACGATCTCGCCGGCGTGGGCGCCAACCACCACGCCCTCTCCATGTACGAGTGGTACAACGCCAACCGGGCGGTGGCCGAGCGGCACGCGTCGACGGCGATCGAGTTCCTCGAGCCGTCGACCGACCCGGTCCGCCTCGGCCACGCCTACGCGGCCAAGGCGTACCTGGCGTTCCAGGCCAACGATCTGACGACCGCCCGGTTGTTCCACGCCAGGGCCAGAGACATCGCCGCCGGGGTCCGCGACCGGGCGCTCGACGCACGCCTGGAGATCATGGATGCGGCGGCCGCCTACGCGACGGGCGACGGATCGGGCCGCGCCCGGATCCTGTCGGCCATCGAGGACGGGTTCGACCAGTTCGACGAGCTCTACTCGTCGGGCTACAGCAACCTCGTGTACCTCGACGTGGAGCAGCGCCGCCTCCGGGAGGCCGCGGAGGTCCTGGAGGTGAGCCTCCCGCTCACCGTCGAGCGCGACACGCCCATCTGCCACAGCTGGCAACTCGGTGCGAGAGGCCGGCTGATGCTGCTGCGCGGCGACTGGGACGCTGCGCTCACCGATGCCCAGGACGTCCTCGACAGCGACACCGCGGCGCTCACCCGCACGTGGCCCCACCTCGTGCGGGGCCTCGTCGCACTCCGCCGGGGCGGGCCGGTGGCGAGCGCCGACCTCGACGCGGCCTGGACGTTGGCCAACCGCTTCGACGAGCCGCTCCGGCTCCTGCCGGCAGCCTCGGCCCTGGCCGAGCAGTCATGGCACCACCGCCGGGACGACGCTCGCCTCGCGGATGCGGCGACGCTCCCATCGAGGTTCCGGGCCTCCGACGGGACCGAGTGGTCCACGGGCGACCTGCTGGTGTGGCTGCGCCGAGCCGGCGTCGACGTCGTCGGCGGCGACACGTCGTCGCTCGCCGATCCGCACCGGTTGCTGCTCTCGGGAGATCCTCACGGGGCAGCAGCCGCCTGGGCCGAGCTCGACCACCCGTACGATCAGGCCCTCGCCCTGGTCGACACCGGTGAACCGGACGACACCTTCATGGCGCTCGAGCTGCTCGACCGGCTCGGCGCGGACGCGGTGGCGGCACGCGTCCGCCAGGACCTCCGGGACGCAGGCGTCCGCGGGATCCCGGGTCGCCGGCGGGCGACGACCCGCTCGAACCCGGCCGGCCTGACCGCCCGGCAGGTCGAGGTCCTGCGCCTCCTGGGCGAGGGGCTCACGAACGCGGAGCTGGCGCAGCGCCTGTACATCTCGTCCAAGACGGCCGACCACCACGTGTCCGCGATCCTCACGAAGCTCGGGGTCGACAACCGCCGCGCCGCCGCCGCGGCGGCGCGACAGCTCGGCCTCGGCGCGTGACCTGACCGCGCTGGGGGACCCGTCAGGGGTGGGCGGAGGGGCCCCGGACGCTCGCCTGAGGACTTGTGCGGATAGGTCACGCCGGCGCGTGTCACCGTGCTGCGTTGCCGGTCGGCCGAGCTGTCGAGCTGGTGCTTCCACGCCAAATCCCCACGCGTAGGCTGCGGCGAGCTCCCTATCCGCTCGGCCTCTGTGTTGCTCGCGGTGGGGCTGCTCGCCGCCGTCGAGGCCGGGAGGCGCACATGAAGGCGGTCGTCTACGACCGGTATGGACCTCCCGATGTGCTGCGGGTCGACGACGTTCCCGTGCCTGCTCCCGCCGCCGGGCAAGTGCTCGTCCGGGTGGCCGCGACCTCGGTCAACCTCAGCGACTGGGAGTGCCTGCGCGGCTCGCCGCTGTACGCCCGCCTGGGCGGGTTGCGCTCGCCGGCGCGCCGGACGCTCGGCTCGGACCTGGCCGGGCGGGTCGACGCCGTGGGCGAGGGCGTCACCCGGTTCCGACCCGGCGACGAGGTGTACGGCGACAACCTCGCGCTGAAGGGCGGCTTCGCCGAGTACGCCGTCGCGGCCGAATCGGCGCTCGCTCGCAAGCCTGCGGAGCTGACGTTCGTCGAGGCATCGGCGATCCCCCAGGCGGCCGCGATCGCGCTGCAGGGAACCGACGGCGCCGGGGCCGGGCGTCGGGTGCTGGTCAACGGGGGCGGCGGCGGCTCGGGCTCGTTCGCGATCCAGCTCGCCAAGCGACTCGGTGCGCACGTGACCGGCGTCGACAACGCCGGCAAGCTCGACTTCATGCGCTCGCTCGGCGCCGATGAGGTGATCGACCATCGCAGCGAGGACTTCACCCGCCGCGACGAGCCGTACGACCTCATCCTCGATCTCGCCGCCCATAGGTCGGTGTTCGCGTACCGTCGGGCGCTCGCCCCCGGCGGCCGTTACCGGTGTGTCGGCGGGTCCGTGCCGGCGCTGCTGCGCATCCTGACGATCGGCTGGGTCGCCGGCCGGCTCAGCCGCCGCCGGATCGGCGTACTCGCCGTGCGAAGCGGGCCGGCCCGGTTTGAGCCGCTCGCCGACTTGTGCGTCGCCGGTGACGTCGGCATCCGCATCGACCG
>DASSGC010000564.1:0-6477 GCA_035693765.1 Acidimicrobiales bacterium | reverse complement strand
CGATCTCGCCGTCGGCCACCACCGTCTCGTACGGGCCGGTGTGGAAGTCACGGGCCGGTACGTCTCGAGTCCCCGACGCCGACCGGATCCGCACGGTGGCGCCGAGGGCCGATGCCACCGCCGAGAGGTCCTCGGAGGGGTCGGCCTGGCAGAACGAGCCGCCGATCGTGCCCCGGTTGCGCACGATCGGGTCGGCGATGACCCGCTCGGCGTCGGCGAAGATCGCGTAGTGCTCGCGCAGCAGCGGCGACTCGAGCAGCGCGGCGTGGCGGGTCATGGCCCCGATGGCGATGTCGTCGCCCTCCAGCCGGATGTAGGAGAGGTCGGCGAGGTCGTTGATGTCGATGAGCACCTCGGGCCGCGCGAGGCGGAGCTTCATCATCGGCAGCAGGCTGTGCCCGCCGGCGACGAGCCGCGCCTCCGGACCGTGGCGTTCGAGCAGCGCCAACGCGTCGTCGACCGTGCCGGCGCGCTCATATTCGAACGGTGCTGGTGTCTGCACGTCCACCCCCTGGTTGTGTTGCCCGCGCTCCGATTCGTGGGCGAGTGTGCCCGCCGCCGCGGCCGCTGTCCACGGGCACCTAAGCGAACGCTTATCGGGAGGCTAGGTTGCCTCACGGTGACGCTCACACAGCTCGAAGCGTTCGTCCTGGTCGCCCGCCTCGGCTCGGTCAAGGCCGCCGCCAGGGTGCTCGGGGTGAGCGAGCCGGCGGTGTCCGGCGCCCTCGCCGCGCTGCGCCAGCACCTGGGCGATCCGCTGGTCGTGCGGGCCGCCCGGGGCATGGACCTGACGGCCGGCGGGCAGCGGCTCCTGCCCATCGCCTCGCGGATGGTGACGCTCGCCGCCGACGCCGCCGACGCGATCCGCCGGGCCCAGGGGGCCCCCGAGCAGCTCCGGGTCGTGGCCACCAGCGCCGTGGCCGAGTACCTGGCCCGCCCGCTGATCACGGCGTTCACCGCCCGCACGCGCCCGGTCGAGGTCGCCCTCGACGTGACCACGGCCGCCGAGATGCCGGCCCTGCTGTCGGAACGCCTGGCCGACGTCGGCCTCGGGCCGCGGCTCGCCGGGCTCGACAGCCGGCCCATGATGCGGCACCGGCTGGTGGTGGTGGCGGGTCCCGACCACCCGCTCGCCCGTGCGACACGCATCGGCACGTCGTCGCTCGCCTGCCACGACTGGCTGGTCGATCCCAGCGGGGCCGAACCCGCCAGCGAGGTCGGTCAGCTCCTCGTCCGCCTGCGGGTGCCGCCGGCGCGGGTGCGGGTGTTCCCGAGCCTGCGGGACGCGTGGGCGGCGGCGGCCGAGGGCGAGGGCGTCGCCCCGGGCATCGCCCACCTGCTGGCGCACGACGTCGAGCAGGGGTGGCTCGTCGTGCTGCCGGTGCGGGGGACGCCCGTCGACCTGCTGTGGCACGCGTCGAGCCTGCCCGCCGACCGGTGCACGGCGACCGCCACCCGGCTGCGCCGGTTCCTCGACACGCCCGATGCGATGCACGCCATGCACCGCGCCGACGCCGGCGTGCCGGTGGCCCGGTTCCGGCCGCCGGTCCACGTCACCCTGTGGAGCTGAGCCGCCGGTGAGCCTGCTGCGGGCCGATGTGCGAGTGTCAGTGCGGACCACGACGAGGATCACGACGAGGGGGACGACAGATGCGGGTTCCGTTGACGATCGCAGATCACCTGGCGCGGGCGGCGCTCGTGTACCCCGACCGCGTCGGGGTGGTCGACGAGCCCGACCAGCCGGCGTCCCCGTGGGGCGAGCTCACCTACCGCCGGGTCGACGAGCTGGCCCGGGCCCAGGCCGCCGCCCTCGACGACCTCGGCGTGGGGCGGGGCGAGCGGGTCGCCGTCGTGAGCCACAACGCGGCCCGGCTGCTGGTCTCGTTCTTCGGCGTGGGTGCCTGGGGCCGGGTGCTGGTGCCGATCAACTTCCGGTTGAGCGCGGACGAGGTGCGCTACATCGTCGAGCACTCGGGTGCCTCGGTGCTGCTGGTCGACCCCGAGCTGGACGAGGCGCTGGCCGGCGTGGAGGCCAAGCACCGGTTCGTGCTGGGCGCCGAGACCGACGCCCTGCTGTGGCCCGGCGGCGCCGCCGATCCCGAGCCGTGGGCGGAGCCCGACGAGGACGCCACCGCCACCATCAACTACACCAGCGGCACCACCGCCCGGCCCAAGGGCGTGCAGCTCACGCACCGCAACCTGTGGCTCAACGCCGCCGTGTTCGGATGGCAGTCGGGGGTGAGCGACCGCGACGTGTACCTGCACACGTTGCCGATGTTCCACTGCAACGGCTGGGGCATGCCGTTCGCGCTGGCGGGCATGGGCGCCCGCCAGGTCGTGCTGCGCAAGGTCGACGGGGCCGAGATCCTGCGGCGGGTCGAGCAGCACGGCGTGACGCTGCTGTGCGGCGCGCCCGCCGTCGTGGCCGCCATCCTCGACGCCGCCGAGTCGTGGGACGGGCCGGTCCCGGGACGCGACCGGGTCCGCATGATCGTGGCCGGCGCACCGCCCCCGACCCGCACGATCGAGCGGATGGAGACGGAGCTGGGCTGGGAGTTCATCCAGATCTACGGCCTCACCGAGACGTCGCCGCTGCTGACCATGAACCGCACCCGATCGGAGTGGGACGGGCTCGATGCGGCCGGGCGGGCCGCGCGCCTGGGGCGGGCCGGCGCCCCCACGCTGGGGACGACGCTGCGCACCGACGGGTCGGGCGAGGTGCTGGCGCAGTCGAACGTGGTGCTGGCCGGCTACTGGTCGCAGCCCGACGCGACCGCCGAGGCGCTGGAGGACGGCTGGTTCCACACCGGCGACGGCGGGACGCTGGAGGACGGCTACCTGACGATCGCCGACCGCAAGAAGGACGTGATCATCTCCGGTGGCGAGAACGTGTCGTCGATCGAGGTCGAGGACGCGCTGCACTCCCACCCCGCCGTGGCCGAGGTGGCGGTCATCGGCGTGCCCGACGAGCGCTGGGGCGAGACGGTCAAGGCCCTGGTGGTGCTGGCCCCGGGCGCCGCCGCCGGCGAGCGCGAGCTGATCGACCACTGCCGCGGCCGGCTGGCGCACTACAAGTGCCCGACGTCGGTCGAGGTACGCGACGTCCTGCCCCGCACGGCCACCGGCAAGCTGCAGAAGTTCAAGCTCCGGGCGCCGTACTGGGAGGGCCGCGACCGTCAGGTCAACTGAGATCGCGCGGGACGGGGGCTCACGCGAGGTGGCTGGACACCCGGGCGGCCGCCTCCGCGACCGCCGCGCCGTAGCGGCGGCCCGGCGAGCGGGACGTCCGGTCGATCGGGCCGCTGACGCTGACCGCCGCCACGACCCGGCCGGACGGGTCGACCACCGGGGCGCTGACCGACGCCACCCCGGGCTGGCGCTCGGCCACGCTCTCGACCCAGCCCGGCGTCCCCACCGGAGCGCCGAGGCGCAGCAGCCGGCCCGCCGAGCCCCGGTCGAGCGGCAGGCGGGCGCCGACGGGGACGATCGTGCGCAGCTCGTGCGGCGCCTCCAGCGACTCGACGCAGACGCGCTCGTCGCCGTCGCGCACGAACAGCTGCACCGACTCGCCTGTCCGGGACCGCAGCCACTCCATCGCCGGGCGGGCGTCGAGCCAGCCGGGGACGGCCTCGGCCGCCGCATGGCCGAGGCCGATGAGCCGCAGGCCGAGCGTGAAGCGCCCCTCGACGTCCCGCCGGACGAGCCCGTGCACCTCCAGCGCCACGGCCAGCCGGTGCGCGGTGGCGCGGCTGAGACCGGTGGCCGCGACGAGGCCCGCCAGCGGCTGCGGCGCGGACTCGACGGCGGCCAGCACCGCCATCGCCTTGTCGAGCACGCCCACGCGGCTTAGGCTGTCCATTGGTTGAGAACTATATCTCACATTCTGGGACGCTCCACACACAGGTGACCGCCATGCCCGCACCCCGCACGCTGAGCCAGAAGGTCTGGGACCGTCACGTCGTCCGCTCCGGCGACGGCCTGCCCGACCTGCTCTACATCGATCTCCACCTCGTCCACGAGGTGACCTCGCCCCAGGCGTTCGACGGGCTCCGCCTGGCCGGCCGCACGGTCCGCCGGCCCGACCTCACCGTGGCCACGATGGACCACAACGTGCCCACCACGGGCCTCGAGCTGGTCGGCGGCCGGGTCCGCATCGAGGACCCGGTCTCGGCCCGGCAGATGGAGGCGCTGCGCGACAACTGCGCCGAGTTCGGCATCGCCTGCTACGGCATCGGCGATCCCCAGCAGGGCATCGTGCACATCATCGGGCCCGAGCAGGGCCTCACCCAGCCGGGCATGACCATCGTGTGCGGCGACAGCCACACCTCGACCCACGGCGCCTTCGGCGCCCTCGCGTTCGGCATCGGCACCAGCGAGGTCGAGCACGTCCTCGCCACCCAGACCCTCCCCCAGGACCGGCCCGGCACCATGGCCGTGACCGTCGAGGGCGACCTGCCCGCGGGGACCACGGCCAAGGACGTCATCCTCGCCATCATCGGGCGCATCGGCACCGGCGGCGGCATCGGCTCGATCATCGAGTACCGCGGCTCGGCCATCCGGTCGCTGACGATGGAGGGCCGCATGACCGTGTGCAACATGTCGATCGAGGCCGGGGCCAAGGCCGGCCTGATCGCCCCGGACGACGTCACCTTCGCCTACCTGGAGGGGCGCCGCCACGCCCCCGCCGGCGCCGCCTGGGAGCGGGCGGTCGACGACTGGCGCAGCCTGGCCACCGACGAGGGCGCCACCTTCGACAAGGCGGTCGACCTCGACGCCGCCGAGATCAGCCCCCACGTGTCGTGGGGCACGAACCCGGGGCAGGTCGTCCCCCTCGGCGGCAGCGTCCCCGACCCCGACAGCCTCGCCACCGCCGCCGAGCGCGAGGCCGCCCACCGCGCCCTCGACTACATGGGGCTCACGGCCGGCACGCCGGTGCGCGACATCGCGGTCGACACGGTGTTCATCGGGTCGTGCACGAACGGCCGCATCGAGGACCTGCGGGCCGTCGCCGCGGTGGCCGACGGGCGCAAGGTGGCCCCCGGCGTCCGCACGCTGGTCGTGCCGGGCAGCCACGCGGTCAAGGCCCAGGCCGAGGCCGAGGGCCTCGACGAGGTCCTCACCGCCGCCGGCTTCGACTGGCGCGAGCCGGGCTGCTCGATGTGCCTGGCCATGAACCCCGACAAGCTGGCCGTCGGCGAGCGCTGCGCCTCGACCAGCAACCGCAACTTCGAGGGGCGCCAGGGCCGGGGCGGGCGCACCCACCTCGTGTCCCCCGCGGTCGCCGCGGCCACGGCCATCGCCGGCACCTTCGCCGCCCCCGCCGACCTCGACTGAACGCCCACCAGGACCAGGAGCCGACCATGCAGCCCGTCCGCGTCGTCCAGGGGACCGCCGTCCCGCTCGACCGCTCCGACGTCGACACCGATCAGATCATCCCCGCCGAGTGGCTCAAGCGCGTCGAGCGCACGGGCTTCGGTCGCGGCCTGTTCGCCATCTGGCGCGACGACCGCGACTTCGTCCTCAACGACGAGGGCTACGCCGGCGCCAGCATCCTGATCGCGGGACCCAACTTCGGCACCGGCTCGTCCCGCGAGCACGCCGTGTGGGCGATCATGGACTACGGCTTCGCGGCCGTGGTCAGCCCCCGGTTCGGCGACATCTTCCGCAACAACGCCACCAAGAACGGCCTCGTGCCGGTGGTCGTGCCGCCCGAGGTCGGCGAGGCGCTGCTCCGTGCGGTCGAGGCCGACCCCGGGCTGGAGATCACCATCGACGTCGAGCGGCGGACGCTCACCGCGCCGGCGGCGGGCATCGAGTGCGGTTTCCCGCTCGACGACGCCACCCGCGAGCGGTTCCTCGAGGGGCTCGACGACGTGGGCATCACGCTGCGGCACGCCGACGGCATCGACGCCTTCGAGGCGCGGCGGCCCGACTGGCTGCCCACGGTCTCGACGCCGGCCTGACCGGCGGCGGCGCCCGCCGGCTCAGCGATCGGCCGCGACCCGCGGGCCGGCGCTCGGCACCGGGTGGGTGAGCACCACCACCGTGCCCTGCGGCGTGCTCGCCACGTGGACGCGGTCGACCAGCATCTCCATGAGCGCCAGGCCGCGCTGGCCGGTGTTCTCGGGCGACGGCATGACCGGGGTGTCGGGCGGGCGGAAGCCGCACCCCGAGTCGGACACCGTGATCGAGCAGTGGTCGCCGTCGACGACGACGCTCACGGCGAAGACGTCGCCCGTGGCGTGCAGGATGGCGTTGTTGCACGCCTCGGCGGCGGCGAGCACGATCCGCTCGACGGACTCGTTGGCGAGCCGAGTCTGGCGGAGGGCGTGCCGCACGAAGGCGCGCGCCGCGGGCACCGTGGCCCGCTCCCGCCGGAACCTGGTACTCGCCCGAACGTGCATCGCCGTTCCGCTCTACCCGAGGACACTCGGCCGCAAACGTTGCGGGGCCTCGCGCCGCGCGGGGGACCGCGCG
>DASSGC010000563.1:0-3705 GCA_035693765.1 Acidimicrobiales bacterium | reverse complement strand
ACTGCGTGACGGAGGACGACGACTCGCCCCACCTCGACGTGGCCGGCCTCGCCGGCGCGCTCTACGTCGCCATCGGCGGCGAGGACCGGGCGTCCTCCGCCGAGGACAACCGGCCGTTGACCGGCGCCGTGAGCGCCCTGGGCGACCGGGGCGCCGTCGACGTCCTGGCCGGGGCCGACCACGGCTTCGCCGTCCCCGGCCCCCGGTACCACCCCGCCGCGGCGGAGCAGGCGTACGGGCGGGCGCTGGCCATCTTCGACGAGGCGATCCGCTGACCCGCGGCCTGACGCGGCCGGAACGCGGGCCCGAGCCGCCCACGGGTCGCGTCAGACCGTGATCCCGACCCCGGGGATCGCGGCGGCCAGCGCGGCCACCGCGCCCACCGCCAGCGGGGCGCCCTCGACGTCGACCGAACGGAGGTCCGGGAGGCCGTGCAGCGGGGCCAGGTCGGCGACGCGGGTGTGGGCCACGTCCAGCACCGCCAGCCCCGTCAGCCCACCGAGCGGGGCCAGGTCGGCCACCCGCGTGGCCCGCAGCCGCAGCTCCCGGAGGCCGGTCAGCCGGGCCAGCGGGCCGAGGTCGTCGACGGGGGAGAAGCTCACGTCGAGCACCCGCAGGGTGAACAGCCCGCCCAGCGGCCCGAGGTCGCGGATCGGGTAGTGGCGCAGCACCAGCACCTCCAACTCGTCGAGCTGGGCCAGCGGGTCGAGCTCGACCGGCAGACCGCCCGGGGCGCGGTGGGGGTTGGTGTGGGTGAGCCGCAGCTCGCGCAGGTGGTCGAGCCGGGTGAGCGGCGTGAAGTCGGGCGACGACACGTTCACCAGCTCGACCGCCGGGGCGTCGACGGGCAGGTCGACACCGCCGAAGCGGACGGTGAGGCTCATCGCGCGCGCACCTCCGGGCGACCGGCCGTCACGGCAGGCTGCGGTAGTGGGCGACCATCCAGTCGATGAGGGCCCAGTCGCGGGCCCGGTCGCCGAGGAGGTTGCCGTACTTGCCGATGGCGGCGTCGATGAGGTTCGCCTTGGCCGCCTTGTCCTCGTCGCCCGGGTTGAGCCACGGGCCCATCGGGTGGACCGGCGTCTCGCGCCCGGTCAGCTCGCTGATCAGCATCATCGCCCGGGCGATGCTCTCGGTGAGGGTGACGTCGAGCGACGTGATGCGCGCCTTGCCCGGGGCCTGCTCGTGGACGGTGAGGTCCATCAGCTTCGACGCCTCGAGGATGAGCGCCTTGTTCGCGTCGAACGGCGCCTTGCTGCCCTTCAGCCACGCCTTGCGGACCCCGCGGAGCCAGGTGTGCGTGTCGACGGCCGCGTCCCAGGCCTTGCGCATGTGCTCGCTCGCCTGGCGGTTGATGGTGTCCTCCCACGTGATGGCGCCGCCGCCCTTCTTGACCCCGGGCGTGAAGGTCATGCCGACGAACGAGCTGGCGCCGAGCTTGCGCCGCGGCAGCTCCTCGTAGTGGCCGGCGTTGCCCACCTTGGTGGCCTCGTCGAGGGCCTCGAAGCCGGGCGTGCCGTAGTAGCCATGGTCGTCGACGGAGGGGTCGGACAGGTGGGACGCCTCGTGGATGAGCGTCACCTTCGACTCGGCCGGGTCGATGACCTTGACCACCTCCACCAGCAGGTGCATGTGGCGGACGCCGTGGCTGGCCCAGCCGCCGAGGAAGACCTCGGGGTCGTCGAGGTTGTAGTCGGTCGAGATCTTGGTGTCCATGTCCCGCGACACCTCGCCCAGCGCCGCTCGGGCCCGGGCGTAGTTGGCCTTGGCCACGGCGTCCTTCGACCCGAACACCTCCTTGAGGCCGGTGGCGTCGCCCTCGACCTGCTTGACGATGTCGGCCGACGCCTTGATGGCGGCCTTGAGCTTGGCCCTGTCGACCTTCTTGACCTTGGTGTCGGCGTCGAGCACCGAACGGTAGATGGCGGTGCGGTCGGCGGCGTCGATCGCCTTGCGGAACTCGGCCTCGCTGATCACGCCCGGCGCCGGGAAGATCTTCTTGACGATGTCGGCGACGGGGTCCTTCGACTTGAGCCGCTTCTCCCGGGCCATGCGGCCGAGCAGCTGGGCGACCCGCGACTGGATGACGGCCGCCGGGATCTTCAGCGTGGGGTCCTTGTAGGCCGCCTTCAGGTCGGCGAAGGTCGGCAGGCGGAACCGGGTGTCGGCCCGGCCGAGCGAGGCGGCGGCCGGGTGCTCGACGCCCTCCGGCCGCAGCTCCACGACCGCGCCCGGCGGGTGGCGGGTCAGCGCCTGGGCCACCGCCCGGTTGCCCGCGGTGCGCTGGAGGTCGAGCACGGTGCCGGCATCGGCCGAGCCGGCCAGGGTCCGGGCCACGGCCGTCGCGCTCGCGCCCGGGCGGCGACCCGCCCGGCGCCCGGTCGGGAGGTCGAGACCGCCGGCGCCCGCCGCCGACCGCGCTCGCACGCTCCGCTGCATCCCGCCAGTGTGGCACGGCACCGGCCGGGCGGCGCCGCGCCGCGGGCGCGGCGGGCTCCGGCGGCCGGTGCACGCGGATGTGGCCCCGCCGGGACGGGGCCACATCGGGACGGCGTGTCGTACTGCGGGCCCGGGGCCGGCCGGAGCGGCGGGGCCGGCCGGCCCCGGACGCCGGGCCGGGGTCCGGGCACTCGCCTGGGACGGTGTGCCCGGCCCCCGGGACCGGATCAGCCGGGGCAGGTGTCCCGGTACTCCGAGAGCTGCGCGGCCCGCGGCGCGGGGCACATGAACTGCTCGTAGCGGGTGTCGTCGTCGACGTAGCGCTTGAGCCACACCACCATCGACCGGCCCTGCCAGTCGGGGTTGGAGTTGCCGGCGAAGTGGCTGGCGCCGGCCAGCTCCGCGTACGCCTTCTCGGTGCTGGCGGGGATGCTCTGGTAGAAGAGCTGCGAGTGCGAGCCGACCGGGGCGATGGTGTCGGCCTGGGCGCCGATGATCATGGTCGGCACCCGGAGGTTCCCCCACGACTTCGTGGTGTGCCAGGGCTGGAGAGCCACGGCCGCCTGCAGCGACGACCGCGAGTTGGCGGCCGCCAGCGTGCCGCCGCCGCCCATCGAGTGGCCGGACACGGCCACCCGCGAGGCATCGATGCGGCTGCGGACGGTGCTCTGCTGGGTCAGGTAGTCGACCGCGGCCAGGATCTGGCGGCCGCGGCTGTCGGGGAAGTCGAACCGGGAGTTGGTGTCGATGGCGAAGGTCACGAACCCGTGCGACGCCACCCGCTGGGCCAGCGACAGGTATGACCCGGACCCGGCGGTGAAGCCCGGTGCGATCACGACGGCGCCGAAGGTGCCGTCGGCCTGTGACGTCGGGTAGTAGATCGTGCCGCCGCCGAACCCGGTGACACCGAGGCCGGACACCGTGGCCGAGCTGATGGCGTAGTTGCCGCGGTTGGCGAGCACCGACGTGGCCGTCGGATCCGGCCCCCGCTCGAACGGGTTCTCCTGGGCCCCGGCCGCCGTGGGTGTCACGGCCAGCGTGGCCAGCGTGAGGGCCACCGCGGCCAGGCTGCCCCCGACCGTCGACGCGAGCGTTCTCAGTCTCAGCGCTACAGGTCCCCTCCTGTTTGGGCGTGCACGCCCCGCTCCCCCAAGCCTGCGTGCGCTGCGCCCGACGATAACTGACACGACAGTAAGTAACAAGCCGACTGCGGGAGGCCGGGCGGCGCGCCGGGCGTCCGGGACGGCGTCCCGTCGGGGATAGTGG
>DASSGC010000562.1:0-5927 GCA_035693765.1 Acidimicrobiales bacterium | reverse complement strand
AGGCCTTCGAACACGGCCCCACCTCCCCGTGGCCCGCTCCGGCACCGGCGACACCCGCGGCGCGGGCGGGCCAGGGCGGCGCCTACCCGTCGCGTCCCGGCGACGCCGCCGGCAACGGTGCCTACGCCGGTGCCCTCCCCGCGGCCCGCGCACCGGGCGCACCCTCCCCGGCCGCCCCGCCGCAGCCTGCGCCCCGCGCCTCGCGGTCGCTCGGCACCCGCGGCCGGTCCGGCAGCGACGGCGACGCCCCCGCGGCCATGGCCACCGGCGACGGCGCGACCACGCTCGGGCGACCGCCCGAGCACCGCGGGCGGTCGGCGGCGGACCCCGGCGGGTCGCCCTCCCCCGCGTCCGAGTCCCCGCTCAAGAACCCCATGTCGGCCGGCCCTCCGGCGCTGCCGGTGATCGTGCTGGTGGTCGTCGTGGCCATCCTCATCCTGGGCGTGGCCTGGCTGGTCGTGGCGGGCGGTGAGGCCGAGCCGTCGGCCTCCGAGCGCCAGGACGACCCGTCCGCGGCCGACGGAGACGCCGGCGCCCCCACCGGTGTGACCGCCGAGGCGACCGCCGAGGGCGTCCGGGTGTCGTGGAACGGCACGGCCGGGGCGAGCTACGTCGTGACGATCCTGTCGGCCACCGCCCCGCCCCAGGCGATGCCGCCGACCGCCGGCACGTCGGCCCTCGTCCCCGCGGCGCCCGCCGGCGCAACCACCGACCAGCGCTGCTTCACGGTTGCCAGCGCGGCGGCCTCCGGTGCCGCGGGCCCGGCGTCGGCGCCGGCCTGCCTCCCCGGGGCCTCGCCCGACACGATGCTGACGGCCCCGGCAACCACCGCCCCGGCGATCACCGCCCCGGCGACCACGGCGTCGGCGGCCCCCGCCCCGGCGGGTTGACGCGGGCGCTACCCCGACTCCTCGACCAGGCGCAGGCCGGACGGGCTGATCGACGGCTCGGCCCGGGGCATCTCGACCACGAACTCGGTGCGGTGACCCGGGAACACGTGCTCCGACAGCAGCAGCGCGTTGCCGTCCTGGTCGCGGGTGATGCGCTCGCAGCGCAGCACCGGGGAGCCGGCCGGGACCGCCAGCAGCGCCGCGTCCTCGGGGCCGGCGGCCGCGGCCCCGATGGTCTGGACCGCACCGCCGATCGGCGCGCCCACCAGCTCGTAGAAGGGCGAGGCCTCGACGTCGGCCCGCGACAGCCGCGCCCCGACCTCCTCCGGGCACCAGACGGTGACCCGGGCGAACGGTTGCCCGTCCGCCAGGTTCACCCGGCGGACCTCCAGCACGGAGTCGACGCCCAGCACCTGGCGCGCCCGGGCCGGGGCGGCGACGAACCGGAAGCCGATGATCCGCCGCTCCGAGTCGACGCCGAGGTCGGCGAGCTGGTCCTCGATCGTGCCCAGGCGGGCCAGCGACTGGCGCACCGGGTCGGTCGCCACGAACCAGCCGAACCCCTGGCGGGCGTCGATGAGCCCCTCGTCCCGCAGCAGCTCCAGGGCCTTGCGGACGGTGACCCGGCTGACCCCGTAGGCTGCCGACAGCTCGCTCTCGCTGGGCAGCAGGGCCCCGGCGGCCAGCTCGCCGCGCTCGATGCGGCGGCGCATGCCGTCGGCGATGGCTCGATAGCGGACCTCACGCACTTGTCATATACTTGTCTGCACTCGCCGCGGGCGCAAGCCGACCCGGCGACCGATCGAAAGCACGCACCGCAACCCGCACCACGAGAGGTTCCACCGCCGATGGCCGTCTCCGCAACCACCCCCATCGAGCTCGTCGACCAGGTCTACGCCCGGTTGCCGGAACGTGTCGCCCTCGGCCGCGAACGCCTCGGCCGGCCGCTGACGCTGGCCGAGAAGATCCTCGTCAACCACCTCCGCGATGCCCACGGCCAGGAGCTGGAGCGGGGGCGCAGCTACGCCGACTTCGACCCCGACCGGGTCGCCATGCAGGACGCCACCGCCCAGATGGCCCTGCTGCAGTTCATGACCGCGGGGCTGCCGGAGGTCGCGGCCCCCGCCACCGTCCACTGCGACCACCTCATCCAGGCGAAGGCCGGCGCCGACAGCGACCTGCGGTCGGCGCTCGACGTCAACAGCGAGGTGTACGACTTCCTCCGCTCGGTGTCGGCCAGGTACGGCATCGGGTTCTGGAAGCCCGGCTCGGGCATCATCCACCAGGTCGTGCTGGAGAACTACGCCTTCCCCGGCGGCATGATGATCGGCACCGACAGCCACACCCCCAACGCCGGGGGCATCGGCATGGTCGCCGTCGGCGTCGGCGGTGCCGACGCCGTCGACGTGATGACCGGGTTCCCGTTCAACGTGCGCTGGCCCAAGCTGATCGGCGTCCACCTCACGGGCGAGCTGTCGGGCTGGACCGCGCCCAAGGACGTCATCCTCCGGGTCGCCGAGCTCCTGACGGTCAAGGGCGGCACCGGGGCCATCGTCGAGTACTTCGGCCCCGGCGCCGACGCCCTGTCGACCACCGGCAAGGCCACCATCTGCAACATGGGGGCCGAGATCGGGGCCACGACGTCGCTGTTCAGCTTCGACGACCGGGGGCTCGCCTACCTCGCCGCCACCGGCCGCCAGGCCCTGGCCGACGCCGCCGCCGCCGTCATGGCCGACCTGCGCCCCGATCCCGAGGTCGTGGCCGACCCCGGCCGGTTCTTCGACCAGGTGGTCGAGATCGACCTGTCCACGCTGGAGCCGATGATCAACGGGCCCCACTCGCCCGACCGGGCCCACAAGGTGCGCGAGGTCGGCGAGCACGCCCGGGCCGAGGGCTGGCCCACCGAGATCTCCTCGGCCCTGATCGGCTCGTGCACCAACTCGTCCTACGAGGACATCACCCGGGCCGCGTCGATCGCCCGGGTGGCCGCCGAGCACGGCATCAGCGCCAAGACCCAGCTCCTGATCACGCCGGGGTCGGAGCAGGTGCGGGCGACGATCGAGCGCGACGGGCTGCTCGCCGAGCTCGAGGCGATCGGCGGCACCGTGCTGGCCAACGCCTGCGGCCCGTGCATCGGCCAGTGGGACCGCACCGACCTCGACACGTCGACGCCCAACACGGTGGTCAACAGCTACAACCGCAACTTCCCCAAGCGGAACGACGGCAACCCCAACACGCTCGCCTTCGTCACCAGCCCCGACGTCGTCGTCGCCCTCGCGCTGGCGGGCACGCTCGACTTCGACCCGCTGACCGACACCCTGACCGCGGCCGACGGGAGCCAGGTGCGGCTCGCGCCACCGGCCGGCGAGCAGCTCCCCGCCCGCGGCTTCGACCCCGGGGAGTCCGGCTTCCTCGCACCGCCGGCCGACGGCCGCGACGTCACCGTCGCCGTGGCGCCCGACAGCGAGCGGCTCCAGCTCCTGGCGCCGTTCGCCCCCTGGGACGGCAACGACCTCGTCGAGCTGCCGGTGCTCATGAAGGCGTCGGGCAAGTGCACCACCGACCACATCTCGGCCGCGGGTCCCTGGCTCACCTACCGCGGGCACCTGGAGAACATCTCCGGCAACCTGTTCCTCGGGGTGGTGAACGCCTTCCGCGACGCCGAGGCCGGCCACGGCAAGGACCCGCTCGACGGGGAGATCCGGTCGTTCCCCGACGTCGCCCGGCACCTCCACCACGAGGGCGTTGCCTGGTGTGCGATCGGCGACGAGAACTACGGTGAGGGCAGCTCGCGCGAACACGCCGCCATGGAGCCCCGGTTCCGGGGCGGCAAGGTGATCTTCGCCCGCAGCTTCGCCCGCATCCACGAGACCAACCTCAAGAAGCAGGGCATGTTGGCGCTCACGTTCGCTGATCCGGCGACCTACGACTCCATCGACGAGGACGACACGATCAGCGTGCTCGGGCTGGGTGAGCTCGCGCCCGACACCCCGGTGCGCGCCGTGATCCACAAGCCCGACGGCAGCCGCGTCGAGTTCCTGACCACCCACACGATGAACGCCGAGCAGATCGAGTGGTTCACGGCGGGCAGCGCCCTGAACATCATCCGCCGCAAGCACGCCGGGTGACCAGCATCGCCGCCGACCCGCCGCCCCGGCTGTTGGGCATCGACCACGTCCAGCTGGCGATGCCCGCCGGCGGCGAGGCCGAGGCCGAGCGCTTCTACGCGGACGCCCTCGGGCTCACCCGCGTGGCGAAGCCGGCCGAGCTGGCGACGCGCGGCGGCGCCTGGTTCGAGGGCCCGGCCACGACGATCCACCTCGGGGTCGACCCCGACTTCCGGCCGGCCCGCAAGGCGCATCCCGCCCTGCTGGTCGACGACCTCGACCTCGTGTGCCAGCGCATCGTGGCGGCGGGCAGCGAGGTCAGGCCCGCGGAGGACCAGCCCGGCATCCGCCGTGTCCACACCGACGACCCGTTCGGCAACCGCATCGAGCTGATCCAGGCGGTGGGGCCGTCGGCCGAGACGTTCGCCACGATGGCCGAGCACTCGATCTTCCCGCTGGCCCTCATCGACAACGCCGGCACCATCTGCTGGCTCAGCGCGTCGGTCGAGCGGTTCTTCGGCTGGAGCCCCGACGGGCTGATCGGCCGCAACTTCACCCACGTCGTCGCCGCCGAGTCGCTGCCGGCGGTGATCGAGGCGTTCACGGCCATCGACGACGCGTACGAGATCACGCCGTGGGGCGGGGTCGGCCTGCCCGTCGACCTGGTGCATGCCGACGGTGCCGTCGTGCCGTGCGAGCTCTCGGTGCTCACGACCCAGCGCACGGGCCTGCCGTGGTACGTCGTGAACGTCCGCCGCGTCGGCTACGAGCGGGCCCTCGACCTGGCGATCGAGGCCATGGCCGAGGGCGCCCGGCTGGGCGACATCCTCACCCGGCTGGTGGGCGCGGTCGAGCAGATGGTGCCGGCGTCGGCCGTCGCCATCGGCGACCGGTGGACCGGCGACATGTTCTCGGTCGTCGCCGGCGAGACGTCGGAGCTGCTGGCGACCGACGGCGACTCCCCGTGGGCCCGCGCCCTCGACACCGGCGACGACGTCTACGTCTCCGACCTGGCGGGCCTGCCGCCGGCGCTGGCCGCACTGGCGTCCGCCGAGGGCCTCGAGGCCTGCTGGGTGCATCCCGTCGCCGCGCCCGGCGACCCCCGGCCGCTCGCGGCCATCGTCATCTGGCGCACGCGATCCGGGACGCCGACCGCCTTCACCTGGCACACCGTCCGGCGGGCCGGCCAGTTGCTGCGGCTCACGCTGCAGTGGGACCGCAGCCACCGCTCGCTGCAGTACGCCGCCACCCACGATCAGCTCACCGGGCTGGCCAACCGGGTCGCGTTCCTCGACCGGCTGACCGCGGTGGCGTCGCGGCGCGAAGGGCGGTCGGCCGTGCTCTTCCTCGACCTCGACCACTTCAAGCCGATCAACGAGAACCTGGGCCACCCGGTGGGTGACCGGGTGCTCGCCATCGTCGCCGACCGGCTGGTCGGCGTGCTGCGGCCGGGCGACCTGGTGGCCCGCATCGGCGGCGACGAGTTCGCCGTGCTGTGCGAGCGCCTCACCGGCGCCGACGACATCGAGGCGGTCGCCAAGCGGCTGCTCACGGTCGTCCGGGAGCCGATCCTCCCCCAGCCGGGCGTCCCCACCGAGGTGCGTGTCGACGCCAGCATCGGCGTCACCGACCTCGACGACGTGGAGAACGTCGACGTCACGCTGGCCAACGTCGACGAGGCGATGCGGGAGGCCAAGACCACCGGCCGGGGGCGCTGGGTGCGCTACGACCGCTCCTGACCCCGCGAGGAACACGCGCTCAGTCCTCGCCGGGACGGCGCTCGCCTTCCTGGTCGTCGCCGTCGCCGTCGTCGCCGCCGGCGTGACCCGGCGGATGGGTGCGGGCCAGCTCCTCGGGCGTCGGGTCGTGGGGCCGGCGGCCCTCGGGCGGCAGCAGGTCGGCGATGGCCGCCATGATGCGCCGGGTGTCG
>DASSGC010000561.1:0-6858 GCA_035693765.1 Acidimicrobiales bacterium | reverse complement strand
TGCCTGGCGGCGAAGCTAGGGACTCGGTGCGGCGCTGTCAGTATCGATCTGGTCTCACGACCGTCTGATCTGGGTGCAGACTCAGGACGTGGCAACGACACAACGGCTGGGCGACCACCTGACGGCCATCGACGCCGCAAGGTTCACCGGCCGTGCCGCGCAGATCGCGCAGTTCGACCGCCTGCTGGCCGGCGAGGGTCCCGAGCGGGTGGTGCTGGTGCACGGCCCGGGCGGCATCGGCAAGAGCGCGCTGCTGCGGGCGGTGGGCCGGCGGGCGGCCGCGGGCGGGCGGCCCGTCTGGTCGCTCGACGCCCGGACGTTGCAGCCGGTGCCGGGCGAGCTCGAGCGGGCCCTGGCCGGCGCCGCCGACCGGCCGGGCGCGGTGGTGCTGGTCGACTCGTTCGAGATGATCCCCATGCAGGCCGGCCTGCTGCGCGACCGCGTGCTGCCCGGGCTGGCCGCCGACGCCCTCGTGGTCGTGGCCGGCCGCCAGCCGCCGGACCGGGCCTGGTTCCGGGCGGGCTGGGAGCACGTGTGCGTCGAGGTGGCGGTCCCGCCGCTGCCGGCGTCCGAGGCCCGCGCCCTGCTGGCGGCGCTGGGCGTGGCCGACGACGAGCGGGCCGCGGACATCATCGAGTGGGCGGCGGGATCACCCCTCGCGCTGACCCTGGCGGCGCCGACCGGCGCGGCGCGCCGCATCGAGGCCGGCACGCACGATCCGGACGCGGTGGGCAACCCGGGGGCGGGCGTCGACCTCACCCGGATGATCGTGCGGCGCCTGGCCGACGACGAGCTGAGCGACGTCGACGCCGACGTGCTGGAGGTGGCGGCGGTGGCGCGGGCCGTCGACGGCCGCCTGCTCTCCGCGGTGCTCCCCGGCCGGCCGACCCGGGCCGCCAACGAGCGGCTGCGGGCCAGCAGCGTGGCCGAGCTGGTCGGCGCCCGCGTGGCGCTGCACGAGCTGGTCCGCACCGGCCTGCGCGACGAGCTGCGGCGCCGGGATCGCCCCCGGTACGACCGCCTGCGGTGCCGCATCGCCGACCACCTCTACGCCCGGGTGGTGGCGGGCGAGCCCCGGCTGCTGTCCGACCTCATCGACCTGATCGACGACCCCGAGGTGCGGTGGGGCATCGGCGGCAGCGCCGGGCACACCTGCCGGATCGAGCCCTGGCACCCGGACGATGTCGACGACATGGCGGCGGCGTTCCTGGACGACAAGGGCGATCCGGGCTGGTGGGACGACCTGGCTCCGGTGCTGGCCGCGGCCCCGGAGTCGGGGCTGGTGGCCCGCGACGTCGACGGCACGCCGCTGGGCTTCTGCGTGTCGATGCCCGCCCTGCGGGCGCCGGCGATGGCGCGGGACGACCGAATCCTGGGGCCGATCCTGGCCGACGCCCGGGCCCGCGGCCCGGAGCGGGCGCTCATCTTCCGGGAGACCTTCTCGCTCCGGGCCGACGCGGTGATCGGGGTGCTCAACCTGGCGGCGGTGCTCCGGTCGGGCCTGGCCAACGTCGAGCGCTCGTACATCGTGGACTGCTCGGACGGGCTGGCCTCGAGCATCGACTTCTTCAAGGCGGTCGGCGCGGTGCACCACCCGAGCCTCGACGCCGTGCACGAGGGCCGGCGGATGCGGTGCTGGATCATCGAGCACGGGCCGGGCGGGATGGTGGGCCAGGTGCGGGACGTGATCCGGGCCGAGGCGGGCCTGGCGGCGCCGCCGGAGGCCGAGCGCGTCGACGAGGACCTGGTGGGCCTGGCCGTCGAGGCGGTGCGCGACTTCTGCCGCCCTGCGGCGCTGGCGGCGAGCCCGCTGGCGCCGCCCGGGGCGACGACCGACGAGCGGGTCGAGCGCCTGCGGTCGGCCGTGCGCGACGCGGTGGCGGCCGCCTTCGGGAGCGGGTCCGACGACGAGACGGCCCGCCGCATCGTCGAGCTGGCCGACCTCGACCCCTCGGTGACGCACGAGCAGGCGGCGGCGCGCCTCGCCATGAGCCGGGCGACGTACTTCCGCCACCTGCGCCAGGCCCGCCGGCGGGCGGCGGTGGCGCTGGTGGACCGGCTCCGTCCCGACCTGCAAGCCTGACGGGGTGTCAGGTCCGCCCTCCGCCGGCGGGCCGGAGGGGGAAGGCATGACCGATCGCAGCTACCGCGTCGTCCAGTGGAGCACCGGCAACGTCGGGCGCCACGCCATCGCCGGCATCGCCGCCCGTCCCGACCTCGACCTGGTCGGCGTCTGGGTGTCGAACCCCGCCAAGGTCGGCGTCGACGCGGGCCGACTGGCGGGCCTCGACCGCGACCTGGGCGTGGCCGCCACGGGCGACGCCGAGGCGCTGCTCGCCCTGCGGCCCGACTGCATCGTCCACACCGCCTGGGCCGACGACCGGCTGTTCGAGGCGCTGGGCGATCTGGAGCGGTTCCTGCGGGCCGGTGTGAACGTGGTGTCGTCGAGCCCGGTGTTCCTCCAGTACCCCCGGGGCGCGGTGCCGGAGGCGATGTACCGGGGCGTCGAACGGGCGGCGGCGGAGGGCGGGGTGTCGCTGTTCGTCAACGGGGTCGACCCCGGCTTCGCCAACGACTGGCTGCCGCTGGTCATGACCGGCATCTGCGAGCGGATCGACGAGGTCCGCTGCATGGAGATCCTCAACTACGCCACCTACGACCAGCCGACGGTGCTGTTCGACATCATGGGCTTCGGCCGGGCGGTCGACGAGGTGCCGTTCATCCTGACGCCCGGCATCCTCACCACCGCCTGGGGCAGCGTCGTCGCCCAGATCGCCGCCGGGCTCGGCGTGACGCTGGACGGGATCGTGGAGTGGCACGAGCGGGTGCCGGCCCCGGAGGCGTTCACGGTGGCCAGCGGCCGCATCGAGGCCGGCACGACTGCGGGGCTGCGGTTCGAGGTGCGGGGCATGGTCGGCGGGGTGGCGCGGATCGTGCTGGAGCACGTGACCCGGCTGCGCGACGACCTGGCGACCGACTGGCCGCAGCCCACGGGTCACGGCGGCTACCGGGTGGTGCTCACCGGTGAGCCCAACTACACGCTCGACATGCAGATGCTGGCCGGCGACGGCGACCACAACACGGCGGGGCTGAAGGCGACCGCCATGCGGCTGGTCAACGCCGTCCCGGCCGTGGTGGCCGCCCGCCCGGGCCTGATCACCGCCCTGGACCTGCCGCTCGTCACCGGTCGGGGCCTGCTCGCCACCTGAGGGCCTGCCCGGCCGCATGTGAACCGGCGCACGTGGGCGCGCGATGCTCTACCGGCTCACAGCCTGGATGATCGAAGGGGAGCGCGAGTGGACTCACGACGGATCACGCGTCTCGTGGCGGTGGCGTTCGCCGCCGCCCTGGTCGTGGCCGGGTGCGGCGGCGACGACGAGGAGCCGAGCATCCCCCAGTCGGGCGAGCGCGAGACCACCACGACGGAGGCCACGACCACCACGACGGCGGCTGCCGGCGACGGCGCCACCGCCGGGTCGGACACGACGGCCGCCACCGCGCCGGCCACCGCCTCCACGGAGACGACCGAGGGCGGGTGACCCGCCGCCCGCAGGCCCGTCGCCTCGGGTGAGACCCGAGGGCCCGGCGGCCGGATGCGCGGGTTTCCGTCGCCGTCCCGCTAGATTCACCGGGTCACTGTCCGGCACCCCCGCCGGAAGCTGTCGGCGTCGCCGACGGGGCCCGTTCGAGATTCCTGTCCGAATCGGCCTGCCTGCCATTCGATAGGAGTCCCATGTCATCCTCGTTCGCCGCCCTCGGCGTGCCCGCGCCCCTGTGCGCCGTCCTGGCCCGCCGCGGCATCGACGAGCCCTTCCCCATCCAGGCCGCCACGCTGCCCGACGTGCTCTCCGGGCGCGACGTGGCCGGCAAGGCGCCGACCGGTTCGGGCAAGACCCTGGTTTTCGGGCTGGGCATCGCCGCGCAGGCGGCCGAGGCCGGGCAGCCCCGGCCGCGCCGGCCCCGCGCCCTCGTGCTGGTCCCCACCCGCGAGCTGGCCGCCCAGGTGCAGCGCGAGCTCACCGCCCTCATCGACGAACGGCAGGCCGGCCCCGTCGTCGCGATCTACGGCGGCGTCGGCTACGGGCCCCAGCGCAAGCTCCTGGCCCGCGGCGTGAGCGCCGTCGTGGCCTGCCCCGGGCGGCTGGAGGACCTCGTCGCCACCGGCGACGTCGTGCTCGACCGGGCCGACCTGGTGGTGCTCGACGAGGCCGATCGCATGGCCGACATGGGCTTCCTCCCGGCCGTGCGCCGCCTGCTCGACCAGACGCCGGAGCGGCGCCAGACGCTGCTGTTCTCGGCCACGCTCGACGGCGACGTCGACAAGCTGGTCCGGCACTACCAGCACGACCCGGTGCATCACGAGGTCCACAGCCACGACGACGACGGGGCCGAGGTCGAGCACCTGTTCTGGACCGTCCCCCGCGACGAGCGGGTGGCGGTGACCGCGGACATCGTGACCCGCACCGGCTCGACCATCGTGTTCACCCGGACGCGCCACGGCGCCGATCGGGTGGCCAAGCAGCTCGGTCGGGCCGGGGTCAAGGCGGTGCCGATCCACGGTCGCCGCACCCAGGCCCAGCGCGACCAGGCGCTCCACCAGTTCAGCACCGGTCGGGCACCCGCCCTGGTGGCCACCGACGTCGCCGCCCGCGGCATCCACGTCGACGGCGTCGCCGCGGTCGTGCACTTCGACGCGCCCGACGACCCCAAGGACTACGTCCACCGGTCGGGGCGCACCGGCCGGGCCGGCGCGCCGGGCGTGGTGGTGTCGCTGGTGGTCGAGGACGGGCACCGGGCGATGCGCACGTTGCAGCGCGAGGTCGGCCAGGCGGGGCAGTTCGTCGCGCCCGAGGTCGACCGCCTGCCGCCGGCGGCGCCGGTGAGGGCGGCCGAGCCCGAGCCGGTGCGCGCCGCGTCCGCCGAGCGCGTGCCCGCGGCCGGCGCGGCTCCGGCGCCCGCCGCGGGTGGGGCCCACCGCGAGCGGGGGACGCGTCCCCGCCGCCGGGGGCGCAGCGAGCGCAGCGAGCCGCGGGCCGATCGGGGCGCACGGGCCGAGCTGACGTCCCGCCCGGCCCGCAACGAGCGGACCGGCCGCGACGACCAGGGCGGCCGGACCGGCCGGCCGGTGACGGGCACCGTGTCGAGCTACAACCCGGACAAGGGCTACGGCTTCATCTCGCACCGCGGCGGGGGCGACGTGTTCGTCCACGTCTCCGAGGTCGCCGGGCGGGGCCAGGTGCTGGCCGAGGGGCAGCGGGTGCGGTTCGAGGTGGTCCCGGGCCGCCGCGGCCAGCAGGCTCGTAACGTCACGGCCGTCTCGTAGCTTCTGACGCTGTGCGGGGCGAAGACTCGCCCCGCGCGCGTGCTCTTTGACGTACCGTGGTGGCCATCGCGCCGGCAGCGTCCCCTCGTGCCGGTGCGACGGAGAGACACGCTGTGGCTGACGATCCCGTTCTGCTCGAGGTGAAGGGCGGCGTCGCCGTCCTCACGCTCGACCGGCCCGACGAGCACAACATCACCGACGACGCCGTCGACGCGCTGTTCTTCCGCTACCTCGACCTGCTCCGCACCGACCGCGACGTCCGGGTCGTGGTGTGGCGCGCCAACGGCCCGTCGTTCTCGGCCGGGCGCGACCTGGGCCACCTGGGCGCCTGCACCGCCACCGGCGACGGCGCCGGCGTCCGGCACCCGGGGCTCCCCAGCGACTTCGAGTTGCTGGAGCGCACGGCGTGGTCGACACGGCTGCTCTACGAGTTCCCGGTGCCGATCGTGTGCGCCCTGAAGGGCTGGACGCTGGGGACGATGTTCGAGCGGGCCCTGCTGTGCGACATACGCGTGGCGGGCGAGGACACCCGGATGGCGCTGCCCGCCGTCGACCACGGCCTCATCCCGGACGGCGCCGGACTGGCCAAGCTGGTCGAGATCGGCGGCTCTGCCCTCGCCCTCGACCTGGCGCTCACCGGCCGCCGCATCGACGCCGCCGAGGCCCTGCGCCTCGGGCTGGTCAGCCGGGTCGTGCCCGACGACGAGCTGGACGACGTGGTGGCCGGCCTGGCCCGCGGCCTCGCGGCCCGCCCGCCGCTGGTCCTGCGGCTCGTGCGCGAGAGCGTGCAGGCGCTGGCGGGGCCGGGGGTGCGGGACGTGCTCGGGCGCGAGCTCGTCGGCCAGGCGATGGTGCTGGCGTCGCACGACTACCGGGAACACCACCAGGCCCGGGCCGAGGACCGCGAGCCCCGCTACGAACGCCGCTGACGGCCTGCCGCGCGTCCCGTAGTGTGCGGGCATGTCGCGCCAACCCGGCTCCGCCGAGTTCCCGCCCGGGGAGGTCGACGAAGGCGTCGACAAACGCCTCGTGGCCCGCATCGTCGTCGCGGTCGTCGTGGTCGTGCTCGTCCTGCTGTTCGTGGTGCAGAACAGCGAGCGGGTCGAGACCAGCTTCGTGTTCTTCACCGTCGAGACCCGGCTGTGGGTCAGCCTGCTGGTGGCCCTCGTGCTCGGTGCCGTGCTGGGGCAGGCGGTCGAGATGATCCGCGCCCGCCGCAAGCGGCGTCGCGAGCACGACGACGAGTGAGGACAGGCGCGGCGAGCGTGGTGCCCTCTCGCCTGGGCTGGGTGTGCGGGGGTAGGTCACGTCGGCGCGTGTCTCGGTGCTGTGTTGCCGGTCGGCCTCGCTGTCGGGCTGGTGCTTGCACCCCAAATCGCCACGCGTTGGCTGTGGCGAGCGCCCCACCCGCTCGGCCTCTAACCTGACGCTCCGTCAGGTCGCCGGGTGGCGGTCGGGGGAGGTGCGCGTGGGTCTGCTCGAAGGCAAGGTGGCGCTCGTGTCGGGCGCGGGTCCGGGCCTCGGCCGCGACGTGG
>DASSGC010000560.1:0-3753 GCA_035693765.1 Acidimicrobiales bacterium | reverse complement strand
GGCGCGCTCGTCGCCGCCCGCGGGGGCTGACGCTCGGCGGTCAGCTCTCGGCGCGCACCGCGTCCTTGCGGGCCGGGACCACGGGCGGCGCGTCCCTCCAGCTCGGAACGCCGTCCTCCTCGAGCGCGACCGCGGTCTTGTCGTCGTGGATCTGCGCCCAGTGCGAGTGGTTGAGCTCGTGGAGCGTGAAGCAGGCGTTGAGCGCGTTGTAGAAGCCCATGTTGTCGACGGTCTGGTTCACGGACTCCTTGATCAGGAGCGCCGTCATCGTCGGCAGCCGGGCGATCCGGCGGGCGAGGCCGAGGGTCCGCTCGGCCAGGTCGTCGACGGGGAACACCTTCGACACCATCCCGAGCGCATGGGCCTCGTCGACCGACAGGGAGTCGCCGGTGAGCATCAGCTCCTTCGCCTTGCGGGGCCCGAGCTCCCACGGATGGGCGAAGTACTCGACGCCGCACATGCCGAGCCGGGTCCCGACGACGTCGGCGAAGCGGGTGTCGTCGGCCGCCACGATGAGGTCGCACGCCCACATCAGCATCAGCCCCGCCGCGAAGACGTTGCCCTGCACCTGGGCCACCGTGATCTTCCGCAGGTTGCGCCACCGCAGCGTGTTCTGGAAGTAGTGGTGCCACTCCTGGAGCATCACGTACTCGGCGCCGGTCCGGGTCCCGCCGTTGACCCGGTACGACGGGTGGGACCGGCGCTCCTCGACGGCCGTCGCCGAACCCATGTCGTGGCCGGCGGAGAACATCGGCCCGGCGCCCCCGAGGACGACGACGCGCACGGCGTCGTCGGCCTCGGCCCGACGGAAGGCGTCGTCGAGCTCGACGAGCAGGCCCCGGTTCTGGGCGTTGCGGACGTCGGGCCGGTTCAGGAGGATGCGCGCGATCTGCCCGTCGTCGAGGGACTCGTAGGTGAGGAAGCGGTAGTCGGTCACGGCGTCGATTGTGACACTCGACTGTCGCCATAGCGAGGGCGCCCGGGTCGGCGCCGCGCCGGTGCGCCGCCGCCCCCGTCGGCCCGAAGGCGTCCGCCTCGCCGATCCGGCGCCTACCGGACCGCCGATCGCTCGATCATGCCGAAGGCCTCCTCACCGTCCCACCGGTACCGCGCGATCCCGGAGTGCAGCGTCGGGAACGTCGTGGCCCGCCCCGGCTGCGGCTTCTCCGGGCGGTACCACGACACGACGGTCTCGGCCTCGATCCGGACGTCGCCGCTCGGGGCGCGCAGCGTGAGCGACACGTCCTCGCCGTCCGGCTGCACGCCGGTCATCCACGCGACCTCGGCCGGCCGTGCCGGGACGATCCCGCCCCGGTCGAGCACCCACCCCTCCCGGTAACGCTCGGTGCCGTCGGGGCGCGGGTGGTAGTGCATGAACCCGAACGCCCGGCCGCTGGGGAAGCGGGCCGTCTGCCAGACGTGGCCGTAGAAGTCCTCCCCGGTCCCCCGGCTGCCGCCGGTGCGGTGGATGCGCAGCCCGCCGCCGGTGAACGCCGTCTCGGTGCCGTCGATCGCCAGCGTGCCGGTGGCACGGAAGTGCTGCTCGAAGCGGTGCTCGCCGGGGTTGAAGTGGCCCTCGGGATCACGGGAGCCCTGTACCCAGGGAGGAGCGGTCATGCGCGCCTCGACGGCGAGGCCGACCGGTACCTCCGAGCCGGCCGCCGCGGCGCCGTCGCGGGCGTCGACCTCCTGGGCGGTCCCGTCGAAGGTCAGGCGCCACCGGGCGAACGGCTCGAGGCACTCGAACCGCATCGGCCCGCCCCCGAGCACGCGTGGGCGACCTCGCCCGTCGAGGACGGGGTGGGGCGGGGCCTCCTGCCGGCACGCCAGGAGGCGCCCGCCTGGCTCCCCCACGTAGAGCAGGACGCCGCGCGCGCTGTCCCAGGTGGCGCCGACGGCCTCGACCATGGCGCGGGGGACGGCGAAGCGGCCGGCGTCGTCCCACACGAACATCGCCGCCCCCTCGCGAAACGTGGGCGACGGCGGCGGGTCCAGCCGCATCTCGTCGACCGACAGCTCGATGCCGCCAGTGAGGTCGATCGTCATCGGGGCGCACCTCCTCGTCGGAGACACGTCTAGCGGCCGCCGAGCGGCGGTCACCAGCCGCGTCCAGTGACCGTCCCCGTTACGTTCGCCCCATGGTCGCCTCCCCCGAGACCCTCGTCGCCCGTGCCCGAGCGCGCACCGGACTGGCCGATCTCGGGCCGGACGGCTGGCAGGAGGGCCTGGCGCGGCTCGTCGACGCCGTCGGCACCGACGTGGGGGACGACCGGGCGGCCGTCGACGGCATCGAGGAGCTCATCGTGCAGCGCCTCGTGACCCGCCTGCGGGTCGAGGACTGGCACGCCGCCCACGGCCACGAGGCCGCACGCCCCGTCGAGGGCCCGCTGGTGATCGTCGGCCTCCCCCGCACGGCGACGACCGCACTGCACCACCTGCTCTCGCTCGATCCGCGGTTCCGGTACCTGCGCCGGTGGGAGCTGAAGGACCCCGTCCCGCCGCCGGACGCCGCCACGGAGGCCGACGACCCGCGCCGCCCGGGCGAGCCGCCGGCGGCGGACGTGCGCCACATCACCGCGGTCGACGGGCCCGCCGAGGACGGCGACATCCACACGCTGCAGTTCCGTCACGGCGAGATCTCCCTCCCCGTCCCGACCTACACGCGGTGGTGGATCGGCGCCGACCACAGCGGCGCGTTCGCCTACCACGAGCGGTTCCTGCGGATGCTGCACGCGCACCGCCCGCCGACCCGGTGGCTCCTCAAGTTCCCGGCCTACCTCTTCCAGCTGCGCGAGCTCGCCGCTTGGTACCCCGACGCGCAGTTCGTGGTGACGCACCGCGACCCGCTCGCCGTCGTCCCCTCGACCTGCAGCGTCGTCTTCGACGCCCGGCGACGGCGGGTGCCGGGCTGGACGCCGGAGCCGGCCGCGTTCGGGCGCGAGGTGCTCGACTACCTCCTCGCCGCGCTGGAGCACGCCACGGCCGGGCGCCGCGCCCTCGGCCAGGACCGCTTCCTCGACGTCGGCCAGCACGAGATCGAGGACGACGCCCTCGCCGTCGCCGAGCGCGTCTACGCGTTCGCCGGCCTCGACCTCACCGACGACGTGCGGGCGGCGATGGCCCGGTGGGCCGGGGAGAACCGGCGAGGTTCCCGGGGCGCGCACCACTACCGCGCGGACGACTACGGCCTCTCCGAGGATCGGATCGAGGACGCGTTCGCCGGCTACATCGCCGAGTACGGCGAGCTGTGCCGCCCGCACGCCTGACGCGGCCCGGCGCCGGTCAGCGGCGTGCCGGTCCCGGCGCGGCGGCGCCGAAGTAGGCCCGCTCCAGCGCCGACGGGTCGTGGCGCAGCTCCGCCGCCGGGCCCTGCAGCACGATCTCGCCCCGGTGGAGGACCGCGGCGTCGTCGGCCACGCCGAGCGCCAGGGGGACGTGCTGCTCGACGAGCACGACGGCGCAGCCGTGGTCGTCGGCGATGCGGCGAACCGCGCCGAACAGGGCCTCGACGACGATCGGCGCCAGGCCCATGCTCAGCTCGTCGACGAGGAGCACCTTGGGGTCCTGCATCAGCGCACGGGCCATCGCCAGCATCTGCTGTTCGCCCCCGGAGAGCGCGCCGGCCCGCACCTTCCAGCGCGGTGCCAGCGCCGGGAAGGTGTCGAGCACGTCCCGCGGCGCCCGGCGGCTGCGGTGGACGGCGGCCCGGAGGTTCTCCTCGACGGTGAGCGTGGTGAACAGGCAGCGGTCGTC
>DASSGC010000559.1:0-3814 GCA_035693765.1 Acidimicrobiales bacterium | reverse complement strand
CACCTCGGGCGCGCCCTCGCCGACCGCGACATCCTCTGCCTGGACGCCGGCGCGCTCCGCCGGCTCGACCGGATCGACACGGTCCTCCTCGACGCCACGGCGCTGACCACGGGGACGTTGGCCATCGACCGCATCGACGTCGTCGGCGACGCGACGGCGAGCGGGGCGCGCCGGCGGGTCCGCGACCTGTTCGACCCCGGCCGAGCGAGCCGGACGGTGCGCAAGGGCGGCTGGTCGCTCGGCCCGCTCCCGCCGTCCGGGTCGGCCGGGGGGACCGACGGGAGCACGGCCACAGGCCGCCGGCTCGCGCTGCGCCGTGGCGGCGAGCTGGTCGCCACCGTCATGGTCTCCGACGGGATCGAGCCGATGGCGTACACGCTGGCCGGCGCCGCCCGTGACGCCGGCCACATGCTGGCGGTCGCCGGATCGGAGGAGCTCGCCGCCCGCCTCGGTGCCCACCTCCGGGTCGACGGCGGGGCGGGCCCCGACGGTTTGGCCGCCTCGGTGCGGATGATGCAGGAGGACGGGTGCGGCGTGGCCCTGCTCGCCGCCGGCGACGACCCCGCGCTCGCGGCTGCCGACCTCGGCATCGGGCTCGTCGGCGCCCATGTGCCGTGGAGCGCCGACATCCTCGTTCCCGACCTCGCCGCGGCCGCCCTCGTGCTCGACGCCCCCGCGGTGGCGCACGACGTGAGCCGCCAGAGCGCAGCGATGGCGCTGGCGGGATCCGCCGTGGGTGGCACGCTCGCGCTGACGTCGCTGCCGTGGCGCGCGTCGGCGCGGGCGATGGCCTCGGTCAACGGGGCCGCCATCGGCGCGCTGGCCAACGGCACCCGCGCGGCGCTCGCCCTGGTCGCGCACCCCCCGCCGACCGCCGACGACAACCCGCCGTGGCACGAGCTCGATCCCGACGAGGTGCTCGACCGCCTGGAGACCACCCCGCAGGGGCTGAGCGTCGAGGAGGCGGCCGCCCGCGGCCGCCGGAGCGCGACCGTCGAGGACGGTCCGATCTCGTTCCCGGCGGCCGTGCTCGAGGAGCTGGCCAACCCGCTCACCCCCGTCCTGGCCGGCGCCGCCGCGCTCTCCACCGCGGTCGGCTCGGTCGTGGACGCCGCCATGGTCGGCGCCGTGGTCGGGATCAACGCCGCCGTCGGCGGCGCGCAGCGGTACCAGGTCGAGCGGGCCGTGCGCCGCCTGGAGGTCGCGAGCAGCCAGCGCGTCCAGGTGTCACGCGGCGGCACGGTCACCACGGTGCCCGCCGCCGAGCTGGTCCCGGGAGACGTCGTGTCCCTCGCCGCGGGCGACTCGGTGCCGGCGGACTGCCGGATCCTCGAGTCCAGCGCGCTCGAGGTGGACGAGTCCGGCCTCACCGGCGAGTCGATGCCCGTGGGCAAGGGGGCCGGCCCGTCCCTGTCGCCCGTGCTCGCCGAGCGCACGTCGATGATCTACGAGGGATCGCTCGTCGCCGCGGGCGACGTGCGCGCCGCCGTGGTCGCGACCGGCGCGGACACCGAGGCCCGGCGCGCCCTGTCGGCCAGGCGCGCCGACGGCGGCGGGGTCGAGGGGCGGTTGCGCGAGCTGACGCGCGTCACCGTCCCGCTGGCGGGCATCGCGGGCGCCGGCATCGTCGGCACAGGGCTCCTCCGCGGCCGCTCCCTCGCGCAGGGCCTCCACACCGGCGTGAGCCTCGCGGTGGCCGCCGTGCCCGAGGGCCTGCCGATCCTGGCCACGATGGCGCAGCTCAGCGCGGCCCGGCGGCTGTCGGCCCGGGGCGCGCTGGTCCGCAACCCGAAGGCGATCGAGGCGCTCGGCCGGGTCGACCTGCTGTGCTGCGACAAGACCGGCACGCTCACGCAGGGCCGGATCGAGCTCGACGGCGTGTTCGACGGCCGGGTCGGGCTCGACCCGGCCGGCCCCGGCGCGACCGTCCTCGCCGCCGCCCTGCGCGCCTCGCCGCTGGTGAGCGAGGGCGACGATCCGCTGCCGCACCTCACCGACCGTGCCGTGGTCGAGGGGGCCGCCCGGCACGGCGTCGACCCGGCGACGGGCGTGGCGGGTTGGCACCGGCGGGCGGAGCTGCCGTTCGAACCGGCGCGCGGCTACCACGCCGTGCTCGGGCGGAACGGCGGCTCGTTCCTCCTGAGCGTCAAGGGCGCCCCCGAGGTGGTGCTCCCCCGGTGCACGACGTGGCAGCGGCAGGGCGAGGTGGTCGACCTCGACGACGCCGTGCGTGGCGAGCTGCGCGAGAACGTCGAGCGGCTCGCCCGGCGCGGCTACCGGGTCCTCGCGGTCGCCGAGCGGGAGGCGTCCGGCCGGGCCGACCTCGACGACCAGCGGGTGGACCGCCTGCGCCTGCTCGGCTTCGCGGGACTGACCGACCCCGTGCGCCCCACCGCGGCCGCCGCCGTGGCCACGCTGTCGGCCGCAGGTGTCCGCACGGTCATGATCACGGGCGATCATCCGAGCACCGCCGAAGGGATCGCCGCAGAGCTGGGCCTGCTCAACGGCCAGCCGACCGTGACCGGCCCCGACCTCGACCTCATGGACGATCCGGAGCTCGACGCCGTCCTGGACCTCACGACGGTGTTCGCCCGGGTGACGCCGGCGCACAAGGTGCGGCTCGTCGAGGCCTATCGCCGCCAGGGCCGCGCCGTGGCCATGACGGGCGACGGCGCCAACGACGCGCCGGCCATCCGCCTGGCCGACGTGGGCGTCGCGCTCGGCGAGCACAGCACGTCGGCGGCGCGGGCGGCGGCCGACGTGGTGGTGACCGACGGCCGCATCGAGACCCTGATCGACGCCATCGTCGAGGGGCGGGCGATGTGGGCCTCGGTCCGGGAGGCGATCGCGGTGCTCGTCGGGGGCAACCTCGGCGAGATCCTGTTCACGGTCGGGACGAGCGCGTTCACCGCCACCCCCCTGTCACCCCGCCAACTGCTGCTCGTCAACCTGTTCACCGACGCCGCCCCCGCCCTGGCCATCGCGGTCCGCACGCCGCGGGACAAGGGACCCGAAGACCTCCTGCGGGAGGGCCCGGAGGCCTCGCTCGGCGTGGCGCTGGAGCGTCAGATCGTCAGCCGCGCCCTCGCCACGGCCGCGGGCGCGGTGCTCGCCTGGGCGGGTGGAAGGCTCACCGGCCCGGCCCGCCGGGCGAGCACCGTCGCGCTCGTCGGGCTCGTCGGCACGCAGCTCGGTCAGACGCTGGTCGTCGGCGGGCGTGATCCGGTGGTGCTGGCGGCGACCATGGCGACGGGGGCCGCGCTCATCGCCCTCGTGCAGACCCCCGGTGTCAGCCAGTTCTTCGACTGCACCCCGCTCGGTCCCGTCGGCTGGGCGATCGGCGTCGGCGGCGCGGCGGCGGGCGTCGGGCTCTCGCTCGTGTTGCCGCCGATCGTCGGCCGGCTGCCGCGGCTCGCCGACGCGGCCCCGGGGGCCGGGGCCCCGGGGGCCGCCATGCCGGCGGCGGCACCGGTGGACGCAGCCGAACCGGTCGCCGCCGGTCGCCGGCTGCCGACGTTGCCGGCCTGACGTCGCCGGCCTCAGCCGAGCACGCCGTCACACCCGCGGCGGCACCCCCGCGAGCCGGAGGACCGGGCACGACGGGGCCGATGGTCCCTGGCCTGCGGGATGGCTGTGGCGCATCGTCGGCTCATGCTCGGGAAGCGATGGTGGCTGTGGGTGCTGGGGGCCGTGGGCGTGATCGCCGTCGTCGTCGTGGCGGCGCTTGCCTGGAGCGACGACGGCGACGGCGGGACGAGCGCCTCGGGTACCGAGACCACGGAGCGCCCGACCACGACGGCGACGGCGACCACGG
>DASSGC010000558.1:0-15776 GCA_035693765.1 Acidimicrobiales bacterium | reverse complement strand
CGCCTGGCCTTCCTGCTGGTGTCCGGCCTCGTGGTGATCATGGCGCTGGCCAACCTCGCCTCGACCATGCTGCTCGCGGTGCGTGAGCGCACCCACGAGCTGGGCGTGCTCCGGGCGGTGGGGGTGACGCCCCGTCAAGTGGTGGCCATGGTCGCGACCGGTGCCGCCGCCCTGGCGGTGCTGGCGGCGCTGATCGGCGTACCGGTCGGCTGGGCAGGCTCCGCCGTGGTGTCCGAGGTCGTGGGGACGGCATCGGGTATCGGTCCCGGCATCGGCGCGACCCCCGGCGCCGTCGCCGTGCTCGTCATGGTGCCGATCGCCGTCGGAGTGGCGGCCCTGCTGGGGGCGGCCTCCGCCCGGCGGGCTGCGGAAGCCGAGGTGTCGGAGCTCGTCCGCTACGAGTGACCGGCCGCCGGCCACGACGTCGCAGTAGCGGGTGTGGTGCGCGTGACAGCTCGGCTCTAGACCGGGTCGGGCTGACCCGGCTGTGCGGGGCCGATGCGGTAGGGCCGCATCATCTCGTTGTCCTCGTGCTCGACGATGTGGCAGTGCCACACGAACTGCCCGCGGTTGTCGAACCGGATGCGCACGCGGGTGACCTGGCCCGGGTAGGCGATGACCGTGTCCTTGACCCCGGTCTCCCAGGGCTCCGGCGCGACCGGCACAGAGCCGGGTGCCACCTGCACCTCCTCGGACTCCTCGAGGATCACGATCTCCTGGCGGTTGACCACCTCGAACGCCACCTCGTGGATGTGCATCGGGTGCGCGTCGGCCGTCGTGTTGTACAGCTCCCACACCTCGGTGTCACCGACGGTCGGGTTCTCGGTGACCGCGTCCATCCACTTGCGCTCGAACCACGTTCCGTTAGCCACGGTGCCAAGAAGCGCCTCGGTGGGGCCCTCGACCTTGTTGCCGCCCTCGTCGACGCCGACGGCGGGGACGACCCGGAACTCCAGGATCTGGCCCGTCGAGCCGGGATCGGCGGGGTCGAAGTCGACGCCGGGCTGACCGCCGCCGAAGGGCTCGTCGGGCCCGACGTTGGCGAGGACGTAGCTCCCCACCGGCACGTTGGTGAAGTCGACGATCAGGTCGGCGCGCTCGGCCAGCCCCATGAGGAGCCGGTTCCCGAAGCCGGCCGTGAGGCTCACCGGGGCCGCCAGGAAGCCGCCCTCGTTGCCGATGGCCCACACGTCGACCTCCGGGACGTCGTTGAAGTCGAGGATGAGGAAGCGCGACTGGCACCCGTTGAGCACCCGGAACCGGTAGCGGCGCTTCTCGACGGTGAGGAAGGGCCACGTGTTGCCGTTGACCATGATCGTGTTGCCGAAGAACTCCGGGTTCCAGATCGGCGAGATGTCGGTCACGGGGATGTACGGACCTTCGTACTCGTCGAAGAACTCCCGGGTGTCCGGGTAGAACAGACGCGACCCGCCGGCAGTGAACGAGCGGTCCTGGATGGCGATGGGGATCTCGCGGTAGCTCTTGTTGGGCGGGAACTTGTCGTTCTCGCGCGGCGCCGGCCCGGGGAGCGATGCCGTCAGGCCGGTGCGGCTGTCGAGCACGGTGGCATCGCCGGCGGGACCGCCTCGGACGATGAAGAAGCCTGCGGGGCCCGCGTACACGTTGAGCCGCGTCATGCCGAGGGCATGGTCGTGATACCAGATGGTGGACGCGCGACTGAGGTTCGGGTACTGGAACGTGGCGAACCCCGGGCCCCAGGCGGCGCCGTAGCTCGCCGCGGCCTTGGCCGCGAAGAACCCGTACCAGGTGCCCTCGGTGGCGAAGTCGGCATCGATGTCGGCGGCGGCCGGCAGGTACCACGCCTCGGCGTAGCCGTCGCTCTCGTCGCCGACGCCGACGGCGCCGTGCACATGGGTGACGATCGGCACCGGACCTGTGTAGGGGTCGGGTGTCTCCGTGAACGTCGGTCGCGAGTCGCGCCCGCCCGTCCCGCCCGGGGGATTGGCCCAGTGGAGCGTCGGGTCGACGGGCAGCAGGTGGGGCAGGAAGTTGCCGCTGCCGTCGACCAGCTCGTTGATCCACTTGACCCGCACAGGCCGGTCGAACCGGGCCTCGATGGTCAGCGACGGCGCGTTGTGGATCAGCAGGCCCGAGCGGCTCTGCGCGGCGACCGCGCCGTAGCCCCACACGGTCGTCATCGGGAGTCCAGCGGGCAGGATCTGCTGAGCGAACTGCCGCATGGAGATCTCGTAGTAGTCGACGGGCTTGCCGCCGGGCGCAATGACGGTGGCCGCCCGCGGCATCACCGGCGGGATCAGCAACGGTGTCTGGTACTTGGGCACGTCGCCGGGATCGAGCATGCCCTCCGGAACCTGTGCACCGGCGACCGGCAGCCTGAACCGCCGCCCGCCGATCCGACCGACGAAGAACAGCCCCGCGCCCGCGCCCCCACCGATGCGCAGGAAATCCCGCCGGGACAACCCTGACGTGCCCATGAGCCCACCTCCGACTGTCACACGCGGCCAGAACAGCTATCGCCGTGGAGCCCACGCTGTGCCGGCCGGTCCGGGCGGGCCACGGGAGTCCCGCTTCCTGCTAGCCCTGACGCGCCCTTCCCGCTCGGCCTCGACGTGAGGATCCGACGTGTGATGCAGCCCGTGGGGACCACCCGGACCGCGTCGTGCCGCCGGTGTGCCCACCGGCATCACTCACTGTGGCACGACCCCCACAGGGTACGGTTCCAGCCTTAAGGATCGCTAAATCATCCAGCGAGCACCGGGCTCTGCTGCGGGTTGCCGAGCGGCAGCGGCGCGCCGTCGACCACCACCTCGAACGGCCCCAGCACCCTGACGTGCACCCCCCGGTCACGCGGGCCGTGGTCGAGCGTATACGCCGTTCGGTAGCACCGACCTCACCCGGAGTACGGCCCGGCGCGGCTGCCGGGTGGTCCTCCCAGCGATCTCACCCATCAAGAGGCCGAGCGGATAGGGCGCATCAGCCAGCCTTCTTGCCCTTCCCGTTGCCTTGCCCGTTGCCGTTCGATCGGCCGCTGCTGCCGTGGCCGCTCCCCTCCTGCCCGGCCCCAGGCGGCGCATCGCCGCCGACGGCGTCCGACGGCGGAGGCGGCGCGACCGTGGTCGGAGCCACGGAGGTGCCCGGCTCGTCGGGGGCCCGGCTCGCCGGCTGATCGGCCCGAGCGACCATCCACGCCAGGAGCGACACCACGACGAGGGACACGAGTGCCATGGCCACGAGTGCCCGGGCGCGGCGCGGAGAGGCGGGCCGGAACCCGCCGGAGCGCGGCGTCGCACCGGCGGGAAGCACCGCCGTGCGGTCGGCCGGGGTCATGGACGCGGTGGTCGCGGCCGGATCGACCGCGACGTCGGGCACGGCGACCGTCGGGTCGACGCCGTCATGGACCGTCGTCGCGCGCCCCTCGGGCACGCCGGTCACGGCCTCCAGGTCATGCGGCGCGGTCGCGGCGACGACCGGTTCGGCGTCCCTCCGGCGCAGCGCGTCGGCGACGGTGGCCGCGACGGGACGTCGCGAGGGGTCGGTCGCCGTCATCGCCGACAGGACGGCGCGCAACCATCCGGGAAGGTCCGGCGGAACGTCAGGCGGGCGGTGCAGGCGGCCGACCAGCGCCTCGGCCGCGCTGCCCGGATAGCAGGGCCGGCCGGTCAGGCATTCGATCACCACCAGCCCGAGGGAGTACACGTCCGTCGCCGGACCGGCCTGCCCGCCCGAGACCTGTTCCGGCGCGAGGTAGGGCGCGCTGCCGATGAGCTGCCCGGTGCCGGTCAGGCTCGGTGTCCCGGCCAGGCGGGCGATGCCGAAGTCCGCGAGCCGGGCCCGGCCCCGGTCGTCGAAGAGGATGTTCGACGGCTTGACATCGCGGTGCACGACGCCGCGCCGGTGCGCGTACGCGAGCGCGCCGGCGACCCGCTCTCCGACGGCGAGCGCCCGCTCGATGCCGAGCGGGCCGCCGGCGAGCTCGGCGGCCAGGGTCGGACCCTCGGCGACGTCGAGCACGAGGTACGGGACACCCTCATGTGTCCCCGAGCCGCGGAGCCGCACCAACCCGGGGTGGTCGAGGCGGGCCAGGACGTCGACCTCGGCGCCGAAGCGGCGGACGCTTCCCGGCTCGACGCTCCGCAGGACCTTGACCGCCACGCCACGATCGGTGGCCGTGTCGGTGGCCCGGAAGACCTCGGCCATCCCGCCGCGCCCCAGCAGCCCACGCACGAGATACCGCCCGTCGATCACATCACCCGGGGCACCCACGGTGTGACTACTACCCCCCACGGCCACGCCGGAGCCACACCGAGTGCTGGTCCGACCCCCAGCGTCAGCGGTCCCCGTGTGATGAGTTGCCGGTGGTTCTCTGGTCTACCTATGCATGGATGTGATGACCGGCCGGGGAGACCCCTCCGACATCTTGGACGCGGCGCGGCGGGGTGACGAGAACGCCTTCGCGGCGCTCGTCCGGCCGTACCGGCGGGAGCTGCACGGGCTGTGCTACCGGATGCTGGGCTCCGTCGACGACGCCGACGACACGGTGCAGGAGGTCCTGGTGCGGGCGTGGCGGGGGTTGGCGGCCTTCCAGGGGCGCAGCTCGGTCCGGACCTGGTTGTTCCGCATCGCCACCAACGCCTGCCTGAGCCGGCTCGCCGGCCGGCCGGCGCGGACGGTGCCGCTGGAGCTCGGCCCGCCCGCCGGCATCGGCGAGGGACCGGGCGAGATGCTGGACCGCTCGATCTGGCTGGCGCCGTACCCGGACCGGCTGCTGGTCGATGACGAGGCGGGACGGCCGGAGGCGGTCGCCGAGCGCATGGAGAGCGTCGAGCTGGCGTTCCTGGCGGCGTTGCACCGGCTGTCACCGAAGGCACGTGCGGTGCTGATCCTCCGGGCCGTGCTGGCGTTCTCGGCCCAGGAGACGGCCGACGCCCTCGGCCTCTCGGTCGCCGCCGTCAACAGCTCGCTCCAGCGGGCCCGGGCCGCGGTCAAGCTGCAGGTGCCCACCCGTACGCAGCAGGAGACGACCCGGGAGCTGGGCGAGGGCCGAGTGCGCGAGCTGGTCAGCCGCTACGCGCGAGCCCTTGCCGAGCGTGACGTCCCCGCGCTCCTCGAGCTGCTCCACGACGACGCGACCTGGTGCATGCCGCCGATGCCCGCCTGGTACCAAGGCAAGGAGGCCATCGCCTGTTTCCTGCGGCACGTCGCGTTCCGTAGCAGGTGGCGACATCTCCCGACCCGGGCCAACGGGCAGCCGGCGGTCGGCTGCTACATGTGGGTCGAGCTGGAGGGGGCATACGTCGCTGCCGCCCTCGACGTCCTGACCCTCGCCGGCGACCGGATCGCGGCGGTCACCGCCTTCGTCGACCCTCGCGCCGTGGCCGTGTGCGGACTGCCGGAGCGCCTGCCGCGGGACACCTGACGCGGTCCAAGGCCCCCCTCGACGCAACCCCAACCGATGCAGAGGTGACTCGATGAACCGTCCACAGGTCGTCTCGCGGGACGAGTGGCTGACCGCCCGCAAGGAACTGCTCGCCGAAGAGAGGGCGCTGACCCACGCCCATGACGCCCTCAACGCGAGGCGGCGTGAGCTGCCCATGGTGAAGGTCGACAAGGACTACGTCTTCGAGGGGCCGAGCGGCGAGGTGCGCCTGCCGGACGTCTTCGAGGGGCGCCGCCAGCTGATCATCTTCCACCTCATGTGGAGGTGGGACCTGGACGCGGGCTGTCCGAGCTGCTCGTTCCAGGTGGACAACATGGGACACCTCTCGCACCTGCACGCGGCCGACACCACGCTGGCCGTCACCACGCGCGGGCCGTGGGCGTCGCTCGCCAGGTTCAGGGAGCGCATGGGCTGGACCGTGCCCGCCTACTCCTCGTTCGGCAGCGACTTCAACTACGACTTCCACGTCACGCTGGACCCGTCGGTCGCACCGGTCGAGTACAACTACCAGAGCAGGGCGGAGCTCGAGGAGGCGGGTCAGCCCTGGTTCACCGAGGGCGAGCTGCCGGGCACCAGCGTCTTCCTCCGTGACGGCGACGACATCTTCCACACCTACACGACCTACGCCCGGGGCAGCGAGCTCCTCCTCGGCACCTTCAACTACCTCGACCTGACGCCGCTGGGCCGGCCCTATCACGTCGGCGAGGTCCCCTACCACGACAGGTACGGCGACGAGGTCCGTGACACACACGTGAAGTTCCTGCTGACCGACGGCGTCTTGTCCGGAGGACGTGACGAGCAGGGCCGACCTGCAGCCCGTCGCACGCCGGCGACGTGACGCCGGCGGCGTGAGGCTCCTTGCCCCTTTGGGCACGATCCGTGGCTGATCATTGCGCGGCCTCCACGGAGTTCTTACGCTCCAAGCATGCGGGCGCGGGCGCATCGGCCCTTGGACTCTCAGACGGCCGACTCGGGTGCCAGGCCACGTCCCCGCGCTCCCGAGCACCAGCTCGCGAGGCTGCAGCGGCAGGTCGGCAATCGGGCCGTCGCCGCGTACGTCCACGCGCTCGCCGTGCAGCGGGTCAAGGAGGGCGACGGCCCCTCCCACGACGTCGGCGTCATCCAGCAGCAGCTCAACGCCGTGGGCGCCGCCCCGAGACTGGCGATCACCGGGCGGTTCGACGCGGCGACCACGACCGCGACCAAAACGTTCCAGAAGAAGCTGATCGCCGAGAAGCTCGCCGGTGTGACGGAGAACGGCATCGTCGACGGCGTGACCCACCAGCAGCTCAAGGCGCGCGCACCGTCGGTGGCGGTCAGCGGCTCGGACACCGTGGTCGTCGGCCCGGGCAACACCCAGATCCCGCTGAACCCGGCAGCGGGGACGCACAAGCAGCTGCAGGCCGGGGCGAAGGGCGTGGCGGTCAAGGAGCTTCAGGAGCGCCTCAACAACAGCGTCCTGGCGGCCGGCAAGAAGCTCAGCGTCGACGGCATCTTCGGGCCGAAGACCGACACCGCGCTCAAGCTGTTCCAGACCGGCGCCAAGCTGACCGCGAACGGGATCGCCGACCCGGCGACCTGGTCGAAGCTGCAGGTCGCCGGGGCCGCCTCCCAGGGCCACGTCGAGTTCGACTGGCGCGAGGAGGTGGAAGGCGTCAAGAACGTCGGCCTGCGCGCGAGCTACGACTGGAAGCTGTCGAAGACGGCGCTGGCCATCACCGTCGGGATCAACTTCCAGAAGAAGCACAAGAACGTCGACGGCCGCATCAGCCAGTGGCTGAGCGACATCAAGGAGATCTGGAGCACCTTCAAGGCGGTCAACCACAGCGACCCCAAGAAGAAGAGCGTGAACCTCAACTTCGAGGCCAAGCGCGGCGGCAAGGACCACACGGTGGACGTGTTCCAGTTCGACCCGACGGTGGCGAAGAAGGATCGCCCGCTCAGCCGGTCGAACTCGGGCACCTGGTACACCATCGACTCCCGCCGCTCGATGGCCCCGCACGAGTTCGGTCACCTCATCGGGCTGGCGGACGAGTACAACCGGGTCGAGGAGCACTACCTGAACGTCACCGGCGAGGAACCGGCCGTCGGCGACACGGCCGGCGCCGCCGCGGACGCCACCAAGACCGCCGGCGACATCAAGGCCAAGCTGCCGCTGGACGACAAGCTCACCGCACCGATCGCGGCGTCCAACGATCCACGCTGGGGTGCCAACCTCGCCGCGGTCGTCACCACGGCGCTGGGCCGCAAGCAGGGCGGCTTCTCTCGACTCGTCGCGCAGGAGTACGCGAAGGCGAACACCGGCGCCTCGGTGTACAGCCACATCCAGAAGGCGTTCAACGACAAGAGCGTGCCCGGCTTCCAGGCCAACCTCTCGGCGTGCGTGAGGCCGTTCCTGTACTCCAACCGCAGCCTGATGGGCACGATGCAGACCACGCCGGCCAAGGGCGGAGGCGGCAAGGCCGCGCCGGCCCACGAGCACCCCATCGAGCCGCGCCACGTGCAGCCGTTCGTCAACCTCCTCGCCAAGGAGTGGACGCTGCAGACAGGCAAGGCCGACGTCTGGAAGCCCGAGCGCCGTTGACGGTCCGACTGACCCGTACGTCGTACGGGGCCTCGCCGCGATCGCTGGGCATCGAGATCGACGACGACGGCCACGCGATCAGCTGGCAGAGCTCCGGCCACCGGGTCGGCAGGTTCGCCCGCCGGCTCTCGGCGAAGGAGCGTACGGCGCTGGAGCGCGCCCTGGCCTCCGCCCGGGACGCCGGCGCCCCGACGGCTCCGGCGCCCGCGGCCCAGCCGGTGCGGCCGGACGGAACGACGGAGCAGCTCACCGCGGACGGCCTGCCGGACGTCGTGCTCGTCGCCCACGCGCCACCGCCCCCGGGGGTCGAAGGCCTCGTCCAGATGCTGCGCACCCTGAGCGACGACCTCGCCGGCAGTCCGGTGGCGGCGCTCGAGCTCGAGGTGGAGGGGACACCGCCGGGTGCGCGGCTGCGGCACGTGGGGTCGGAGCCGATCGCCGTACGCGCCGGCACGGTCACCGTGCAGGTCACGGCGTTCGGCCGCGACAGCGCCATCGTCGACAGCGCGACGCACACCGTCGACGCGTCGGGGGTGGACGGCCCCGTGGGGGCGGGATGGGAGTTGCGTCTCACCGACGACCTGGGGCTCGCGGCCGCGCCCCCGGGCGGGTTCCTCACCGTCACCGTCGGCACCCTCGACGTGGATTCGGTCGGCGACGGGGTGCTGCGCCCGGCCGAGCTCAGCTGGATGACCGAATGACCGCGGCGCCGCCCCCGCTCCCGGGCAAGTCGATCGCCTCGCTGCTCGGCGCCCAGCCGGCCGCCCCCGGCCCGGCGCAGCGGTTGTCGGAGTCGCCGCTGTGGGACCGCCAGCGACGGTTCTATGCACGCGAGGCGTCAGGCATCTGGGGTACGGCGATGGTGCCGCACAGCATCACCTGCAACCCGCGGATCGCGAACACCTACGCACGCCTGGTGCTCGAGTTCCTGCGTGCCGCCAAGGCCGAGCCGGGACACGGCCCGCCCGGCGAGGCGGAGGTGCCGCACATCGTCGAGTTCGGCGGCGGCACGGGCCGGTTCGCGTACCTGTTCGTGCGGGATCTGCAGAAGCTGGCGCCGGGGCTCCGCTTCACCTACGTGCTCACCGACTTCTCGGCTGAGCGGGTGGCGTCGTGGGCCGACCACGCCTCCTACCGGCCCCTGGTCGAGGACGGCCTGATCGACTTCGCCGTCCTCGACGCAGACCACCCCGGGCCGCTGGAGCTGGTGGTCTCCGGGCGGAGGCTCACGCCGGGGTCGCTGCGCGCCCCGGTGGTCGGCATCGCGAACTACGTCTTCGACACGCTGCGCCAGGACGGCTTCGCGATCCGGGGCGGAGAGACGTTGGAGGCTCGTCTCGTGCTGCCGGACGAGAGGGACGGCGAGCCCGACGGCGAACCCGGGACCGCCATGGCGTGGGAGACGGTGCCGTGCGGTCCGGTGCCCGACGACCTCGCGCCCATACTCGACCTCTACCGGGAGACGCTGGACGACACCGCGGTGCTGGTGCCGGAGGGCGGGCTGCGGTGCCTGGAGTACCTCGCCGACCTGACGACGGCGACGACGTGCGCGTTCGTGGCGGACAAGGGGCACTGCACCCCGGTGGAGCTGTGCTCGCACGAGGCACCCTCGATGGTGTTCCACGGCAGTGGGTTCTCGGTGATGGTGAACTTCGACTTCCTCGCGCGCTGGGTGCGGCGGCGTGGCGGCCTGGCGATCCTGCCCCTCGAGCCGGCGCGCAGCCTGGTGGTGGCCGCGTTCGTCCAGGGTGACCTCGACGACCCGGCGCGGTTCGAGTCCTGGGTGCAGGACCAGCTCCTCGACATCGGGCCGGACAACTACTTCACGATCCGCCCGCTGCTGACCACCGCCGGCACGCCGTCCATCGAGACGGTGCTGGCGAGCCTGCGGCTCTCGCGCCACGACCCGACGCTGCTCATCGAGTTCCTGCCCGACCTGCTGGAGCTGCTGCCCACCGTCCCGGACTCGATGACGAGGGAGATCGAGCGGGTGCTGGTCAGGGTGTGGGACAACTACTTCCCGATCGGCGAGCCGATCGACATGGCGCTGTGCGTCGGCCTGGCGTTCTCGGCCATGGCGCGGTTCCACGAGGCTGTCGAGTTCCTCGAGATGTCGGTCAAGGAGCACCCCGACAGCGCCCCCGCGGCGTTCGCGATGGCCCTGGCGCGACGGGGTCTCCGCGACCTGCGGGCGGCGCAGGAATGGGTGGCGAGGGCGCTGGAGCTGGAGCCGGCCTTCTCGGAGGCCCGCAGCCTGCGGGCGGTGCTGACCGAGGAGCTCGGCTCCGAGGCGGTGCTCTAGGTGTTCCGCGAGGTGCTGGAGTTCCTCTCCGCCGACGGTTGGCCGGTCGCACCGGACACCTTCGATGGGCTGCCGTGCATCCGCACGCGGTTCATCGGCACCGACGAGGCCTGGGACTGCCGGGCCCGCCCGTACGACCCGTTCGGTCAGCTCGCGTTCGAGTCGATCCTCCCGGTCGTCGTCGAGCCGGCGCATCGCGACGCCGTGGCGCACCTGGTCGTACGCGCCAACTGGCGCCTGCTCACCGGCGCGTTCCAGCTCGACGTCGACACCGGCGAGCTCGTCTTCCGGACGATGGTGTTCCTCCCCGACGGCGTCGAGCTGTCCGACGCGCTCTGCCGGGGGCTGGTGTACAGCAACGTGCTCACCGTCGACCGGTGCCTGGCCGAGTTCATGAGCGTCGCCGCGGGCGGGGACGCGCTCGAGGCGTTCGAGCGGCTCGCGCTCTGAGACACCGGACCGGGTGCGGCGGCGACTCGCCCCGGCCACGCCTCGCCGGGTGCCGTGCTCGCACCGCACGCTACAGTCTAACAGTCACGTCATCTCCCGGAACGGCGGGGGTCCTCCGTGGGCCCGGGGACCAGCGAGCCGAGCGAGAGGGGACCCATGGTGCGAGGCGAGGGCGACGGCGGCTTCGACCCCGGGGCCGTCCACGCGAAGTACCTGGCGGAGCGCGACAAGCGGCTGGTCCCGGGCCGCGCCGAGATCCGGGACCTGGCGACCGACCAGCACTTCGCCATGTTCCGTGCCGACCCGTTCAACCCCGTCACCCCGCGGTCCCCCGTCACCGACGACGTCGACGTCGTGATCGTGGGCGCCGGGATCGCCGGGGTCCTCGCCGGCACCCACCTGCGCAAGGCCGGCATCGAACGGATCCGTGTCGTCGACTCGGCCGGCGGCATCGGCGGCACCTGGTACTGGAACCGCTACCCGGGCGTCATGTGCGACGTCGAGTCGTACATCTACCTGCCGATGCTCGAGGAGCTCGACTACGTCCCGAAGGACCGGTACGCGTCCGGGGAGGAGATCCGGCTGCACCTGCAGGCGATCGCCGACCGCTACGACCTCGCGTCCGACGCCCTCTTCCACACCGGGGTGACCGCCGCGGCCTGGGACGAGGACCTCGCCCGCTGGCGCATCCGCACCGACCGCGACGACGAGCTCACCTGCCGCTACTACGTGTTGGCGGTGGGGATCCTCAACCTGCTCAAGCTCCCGGCCATCCCAGGCATGGAGCAGTTCCGGGGACGGTCGTTCCACACGGCGCGCTGGGACTACCGGTACACGGGCGGCGGCCCCGGAGAGCCGCTCACCCGGCTCGGCGACAAGGTCGTCGGCCTCCTCGGCACCGGCGCGAGCGGCATCCAGTGCCTCCCGCCGCTGGCCGCCGCGGCCCAGCACGTCTACGTGTTCCAGCGCACCCCGTCGGCCGTGGGCGTCCGGGGCAACCGGCCCACCGACCCCGGCTTCGCCGACGGTCTGGGGCCCGGCTGGCAGCGGGCCCGCATGGACAACTTCCAGGCCCTGATGCTCGGCCGGAGGGTCGAGGAGGACCTCACCGACGACGGCTGGACGCACCACTACGCCGCCGTCCACCATCCGCCCCGGTGGAAGGGCATGACCGCCGAGGAGTACCTCCGCGGCGCCGAGGAGCTCGACTACGGGATCATGGAGGAGCACCGCCGGCGCGTCGACGAGCTGGTGACCGACCCCGCCACCGCCGAGATCCTCAAGCCGTACTACCGGTACCTGTGCAAGCGCCCCTGCTTCCACGACGAGTACCTCGACGCGTTCAACGACCCCAACGTCACCCTCGTGGACTGCCCCGCCGGCATCGAGCGAGTGACCGAGCGGGGCCCGGTGGTCGGCGGCCGGCAGTACGAGGTGGACTGCCTGGTCTACGGCACCGGCTTCGAGGCCGAGCTCACCCCGCTGTACCGCCGGGCCGGCCACGACATCGTCGGCCGGGGCGGGATCAGCCTCGCCGAGAAGTGGGCCGACGGCGCCGCCAGCCTCTTCGGGATGATGAGCCGGGGGTTCCCGAACCTGTTCGTCATGCCCGCACCCGGGCAGCAGGCGGTGGTCACCGTCAACTACACCCAGCTCGCCGTGCTCGGGGCCGAGTTCGTCGGTCGCGCCGTCGCCCTCCTCGACCGGCGGGGCGTCAAGGTGTTCGACGTGGCCGGCGCCGCCGAGGAGGCCTGGACCCGCAGCATCCTCGACTCGCACGTGGACGCCAGCCGGGTCTTGTCCGCCTGCACCCCGTCCCGGATCAACAACGAGGGCAACCCCGCGGGGATGAACCCCCGCAACGGCAACTACGGCCGCGGCCTGGGCGACTACTTCGGGTACCGCGAGCTGCTCGAGCGGTGGCTCGACGAGGGCGACTGCGACGGCCTCGAGCTCCGATGACCGCAACCGCGACCGACCGGCGGCCCGTCGTGGCCGTCACCGGTGGTGGCGGCGGCATCGGCGCCGCCATCGCCGAGCAGCTCGGCCGTGAGGGCTGGTTCGTCGTCACGGTGGACCCGCTCGTGTCCGTCGACGGGTCGGAGCGGCTACCGGCACCCGAGGAGACCACCGCCGGGCGGATCGTCGCCGCGGGTGGCGCGGCCCGTGCCTCGGCGATCTCGGTGACCGACCGCGACGCGGTGCACGGGCTGTTCCGGGACCTGGTCGACGAGCTCGGCCGGCTCGACGCGGTCATCAACGTGGCCGGCATCTCCCGGCCCACGAGCTTCGCCAAGGGCAGCGAGGAGGACTGGCTCAGCGTGCTCACCGTGCACCTCGGCGGCTACCTCAACGTCCTCGGGGCGGCCCTCCCGATCATGGCGGCGGCCGGCCACGGGCGCATCCTCGGGGTCACCTCCGGGTCGGGATGGCGGCAGGCCGACACCGGTGCGTACGGCTGCGCCAAGCGGGCCGTGGCCTCGCTGACCTGGCAGCTCGGCCGGCAGGCACCGGCGGGCGTCGTCGTCAACGCCATGTCGCCGATCGCCATGACCCGGATGGTCGCTGCCGCGCTCGGCAGCGCACGCGCCCGGGGCGGGGGCGGCTCGGGCTCGGGCGCGTCGGCCACGGGAGGGCTCTCGCTCGGCTCGATGCCGGCACCCGACCAGCTCGGGCCCTTCGGTGCCCACCTCGTGAGCGACGGCTTCACGTGGTGCACCGGCCGGGTGCTGTTCGCGGGAGGGTCGGAGGTGGCGGTGGTCGAGGAGCCCCGGCTCCTCGAGGTGGTGCGGGCCGACGACGTGGCCTCGCCGGCGCACCTGCTCGAGGCCGTCACCGCGGGCGCGCTGGCACCGGCCGAGGCGAACCAGTCGTGCAGCGGGGGGAGCAACCCCCGGTTCGGGTCGATCTTCGACGAGCCGAGGGACAGCGGCCTCCCCCCGGCGGCGGTGCGCTCGTGCGCGGTCGTCACGGACCGCCCGGCGGTGGCGGCCGCTGTCACCGCCGCGCTCGAGGCACGCGCCGTGACGTGCAGCCCCGTGCCGGTCGGCGGCATCGCGGCCGGCTTCGCCGGCGCCGCCGACGCGCTGGCCGCGGCCGCCGAGAACGCAGGCCCGCCCGACGCGGTCGTCGTGGCCCTCGCCGGAGGTTCCGGGGCGGGCGGCGCGCCGAGTGGCTGGGAGCGGGTGCTCGCCGAGCACGCCGCCCTCGTGGACCAGATCCGCGACGACGCGGGGTGGGCCCGGGCGATCGCGGACTACGCCGTCACCGCCGACCGCACGGTGCGGTTGGTGACGCTCACCGACGCCGTCACCGCCGGCGGCCGCAGCCGGGCCCAGGCCTCGGCGCAGCTCGCCCGAGCCGCGCGCCGGGCCACCGGTGACCGGGTGGCCGCCTTCGCGGTCAGCGTGGAGACGTCCGCGCCGAGCGGCGTGGGACTGAGCGGGGAGCTCGCCGCCCACCTGGTGTGCAGCCCGGCGGCCCTGGCGTTGTCCGGCGCGGAGCTGGCGGCCGGCACCGGCTGGTTCGGCCTGCGCAGCCACCCGCGGCCGAGCGGCAGCGTCACCTTCGGCGGTCCCGACCTGCCCGGCTGGCTCGACGGCGCGCTGCGGAACATCGTCGGCGCACCCTGCCGGCAGGAGTAGGACGACCGCAGGACCCGCGCGCCGAGGAGAGCACATGACCAGACAGCCCGCACGGGTGGTGGACGCTCACGTGCACCTGTGGGACCCGGCCCGCACCGACTGGTACCCGTACCTGTCCGGACGGCAGGAGCTCGACATGGGCGACGTGCGCGCGATGTCACGCCGCTTCGACGTGCCCACCTACCTGGCCGAGTCGGCCCGGTGGAACGTGCAGAAGCTGGTGAACGTCGCGGCGGCGACCGGCCGCCACTCGATCGACGAGACACTCGAGCTCGATCGCCGTGCGGGCGTGGAGGGCCATCCCGATGCCATCGTCGGCGGCCTGCCGCCCACCGCGTCGGTGGCCGAGGCGGTGGGGCTGATCGACCGCCAGATGTCCGCCTCCCGGTTCCGGGGGGTCCGCCCGATGGGCGGGCTCGGCGCGCCGTTGCCGCCGAGCGAGGTGCTCGGCGCGCTGCAGGAGCGGGGGTTGCTGTTCGAGCTGATGGCCCACCCCGACCAGCTGGAGGCCGCGGCGGCAGGGCTCGCGGTCGTCGACGAGCTGGTGGTCGTCGTCGAGCACACCGGATGGCCGCGGTCCGCCTCGGACGAGGAGCTCGCCCTGTGGAAGGCGGGCATGCGGGCGCTCGCCGGGCTCGGCGAGCGCGTCGTCTGCAAGCTGTCGGGCCTCGCGATGCCTCTGGGGTCGATGAGCGCCGAGGCGTTCTCCCCGTGGATCGAGCACGCCATCACCACCTTCGGCGTCGACCGCTGCATGTTCGCCAGCAACTTCCCCGTCGACGGCATGCACGGGACCTTCGACGAGCTGTACGGCGCCTACGCCCGCGTGACCGCCGGGCTGGACGACGTGTCCCGCGACAAGCTCTTCGCCGCCAACGCCGAGCGCGTCTACCGCTGCTGACGGCTCACCGCGAGAACACGACGGGCATCCGGCGACGAGCGGCTCGAGGGGGCGAATTATCCAGAGAAGCCGCGCCCAGTGCTGCCTCAGGCGACGTTTGCGGGCGGCACAGCGGTGGCGCCCGGACAGCTTCGTCGAGCGCGCGTTTGGGACGCCCGATCGACAGTGACGGCACCCCGTGCAGTCGTCTCATCCGCTGGTCGCGCTGCCGATGAGAGCGGTGAGCAACGGCGCCGCAATGATGACGGTGGTCTCGAACGACCGCCACGAGCCCCCACTGCCGACGAGGGCCGAGAGGTCGTTGCGCCTCCGGAGTCGCTCTGACAGATCGTCATCTGCGGGATCCGGCAGGCGCGCGAACTCGTCGATCAAGCTCTGAGCGCGGCTGTCGATGGCCGACGTGGCGGCGACGAAACACAGGGCGACCACCACAATGATCGGGCGCGTCTGCGTCGCCAACGTGGCGTCGATGGACT
>DASSGC010000557.1:0-6113 GCA_035693765.1 Acidimicrobiales bacterium | reverse complement strand
TTCCGGATGGTCGACGAGCAGGGCCGCCTGCGACAGCACATGAAGCTCTGGATCGGCCAGGAGGCGGTCACCGACCTCGCGACACCGGTGCGCGAGACCGACGAGGTCACGATCATGCAGGCGCTCAGCGGGGGTTAGAGGCCGGGACGGTCAGGACGCGTCGGTGATGCTGCGGCGTTCGTCGATCGCCGCCACCAGACGCTCCATCAACGTCGCCAGCCGCTCGCGGTCCTCGGCGTCGAAGCTCTCGAGGTTCGCCGCCAGCATGGCGGTCGCCCGGGCCCGGACCCGGGCGTGCAGCTCGGCGCCCGTCTGGCTGGGTGCGACGAGGACGACCCGGGCGTCGACGGGATCGGGCTGCCGCACGACCAGGCCGTGGTCCAGCAGCTTGGCCACCGTGCGCGTGGCGGTGGAGGGATCGACCCGCAGGAGGGACGCGATCTCGTTCATCCGCACGGGGGCGTGGGACACCACGAGGTCGAGCGCGTCGGCCTGGGCGACGTCCAGCGGCGGATCGGGCTCGTAGAGCGTCGCCCGCACCGCTCCGCTCGACCCGGAACGACGAAGGTCTCGCCATGCGGCGCGGATCCGCTCCGCGACCAGTTGGGCTTCGGCACCCAGCTCGTCGACGACCACCTCACCATTGTAGCGCTTGTAGCATGCAAGCATAACCCTTGTAGAGTACAAGCATGTCCGACGTGCCGACCGCCCCTCCGCCGACCACCGCTCTCACCCACCGGCAGATCCTCGTCGTCTTCAGCGGCCTGATGGCCGGCATGCTGCTCGCCGCGCTGGACCAGACCATCGTCTCCACCGCACTGCCGACGATCGTCGGTGAGCTCGGCGGGCTGGACCACCTCTCGTGGGTCGTGACCGCCTACCTGCTCACCACGACCGCCAGCACGCCGCTGTACGGGAAGCTGTCCGACATCTACGGGCGGCGCCTCCTGTTCCAGGCCGCGATCGTCATCTTCGTGGTCGGGTCGGTGCTCTGCGGCTTGTCGCAGAACATGCTCGAGCTGATCGTCTTCCGCGGCGTCCAGGGGATCGGTGGCGGCGGCCTCGTGGCGATGGCCTTCGCCATCATCGGCGACATCGTCTCCCCCCGTGAGCGCGGCCGCTACACCGGCTACCTCGGCGCCGTCTTCGCGGTGTCGTCGGTCGCCGGCCCGCTGCTCGGCGGGTTCTTCGTCGACAGCCTCTCGTGGCGTTGGGTCTTCTACGTCAACGTGCCCGTCGCGATCGGCGCGCTCGTGATCACCAGCGCGGTCCTGCGGCTCGACTTCGCCCGCCGCGACCACCGGGTCGACTTCCTCGGCGCCGGTCTGCTCGTCGCCGGCGTGTCCTGCCTGCTGCTCGCGCTCGTCTGGGGTGGGCGCGAGTACCCGTGGACGTCGTCCACGATCCTGGGCCTGATCACCGGATCGGCGGTGCTCACCGTCGCGTTCGTGTGGTGGGAGCGCCGCGCCGCCGAGCCGATCCTTCCCCTCGGCCTCTTCCGGGGGCGGGTGTTCACGATCGGCGTCGTCGTCTCGCTCCTCCTGGGCGCGGGCATCTTCGGCGTCATCGTGTTCCTGCCGCTGTTCCTCCAGGTGGTCACCGGGGCCTCCGCCACCAACTCGGGGCTCCTGCTGCTGCCGGTGATGGCGGGGACGATGTCGGCCTCGATCCTCTCGGGTCGGGTCATCGCCCGGACCGGCCGCTACCGGGCCTGGCCGATCACGGGCACGGCGATCGGGTCGGTCGGCATGTACCTGCTGTCCACGATGGACGCCGGCACGAGCCGGCTCGCCGGCTCCGTCTTCATGTTCGTCGTCGGCTTCGGGATCGGCATGGTGATGCAGGTCCTCGTCCTCGCCGTCCAGAACGCCGCCGACTACGAGGACCTCGGGGTGGTGACCTCCGCGGTCAACTTCTTCCGCAGCCTCGGTGGATCGTTCGGCATCGCGGTGTTCGGCGCCATCTTCGCCGCCCTCCTGGACAGCCGGCTCGCAGAGCTGATCAGCTCGGGCGCGCTCGGGGCCGCCGGCGTCGACGCCGAGGCGCTCACCGCCAGCCCCGAGCGCCTGCGCCAGCTCCCGCCCGAGATCCTCTCGCCGGTGACCCACGCGATGTCGGACTCGATCACCGCCATCTTCCTGTGGGCCGTGCCACTCCTCCTGGTCGGCTTCGTCCTCGCCCTTGCCCTGCCCGAGCTGCCGCTCAAGGACACCACCCACATCGGCGCCACCCTCGAGGGCGCGGAGCTCGCCGCCGCCGAGGTCGCCGGCGGCGAGGTCGCCACCCTCGAGGTCGCCACCCTCGAGGTCGCCGTCGACGAGCTGGCCGACCGGGAGACCGTCCCGATCGATGCGGCGGCCCGCCCGCGGTGACCCGGTCGGTGCACCGGCGTCCGCCCGGCACGTCCTGACGCCGCCGGCGACGGCGAGGTCGTGGCGCCCGGGCCGCCACGGCTGCGGCGACCGACCGCCGGCTACGGCGAGGTCGTGAAGAAGGAGGACGACAGCGTCTGGTTGCCGCCCTCCTCGATCGCCAGGACCTCCCACTCGTAGGTCGTGCTCGGCTGGAGGAAGCCGGGCGGGACCGCCAGGCTGGTGGCGGTCGGGGGCATCATCACGTCGAGGGCGATCTGGGGCAGGGCCGTCAGGCCGGTGTCGGGTTGGACGACGAGCACCTGGTAGCCGATGATCGGGCTGCCGTTCGCCGCGCCGACCGGTTCCCACGTGACGGTCGTGTGGCCGGGGTCCTGCGGCGGGCCACCCTCGAGGGGCGACACCAGTGTCGGACCGTCGGGCAGGTCGTGGGTCAGCACCGCCGAGCCGACGAACCGCTCACCCTCGATGCCCGTGCCCCGGAACCTGTACCTGCCCTCGGGGAACAGTTCGAGGAGGTCGTCGAGGGACAGCTCGTCGAACGGCGGCTCGCCTGACTCCAGGAACAGCTCGGTACCGCCGAGCTGTCCGATGTTCCCCTCGGTGGACGTGGTGTAGACGCGCTCGCCGTCCGGGTCGAAGATCGACAGCGACTCCCACGGGTCGGCGTCGAGGAAGACCTGGATGCCGCCGTCATGGTCGGTGTCGTTGATCTCGAACTTGATGCGGGCATCCGGAAGGTGGACGACCGGGCCCTCACGCGCGGTCTGATGGTCCGGTGCGCCGGGACGTCCCGGCGCGACGGCAGGGGACGTGGCGACGGCCGCGAACAGCAGGGTTGCGGCCGCGGCGGCACGTGGCGGTCTCATGGGGAACCTCCTCATCGCTGGTGCTCGGATGTGAGGCCTCAGAGCCGAGTGTGGCGGAGCCGCCCTGACACTGCCCTGAACGGGGCACGACGCGCCCTCCGGGGCGGTCGCCTGCCCGGGTGGTTGCCGCGGCCCGGGCGGCCCTCAGCCGTCGTGGGCCACGACCGGGTGGGGTCGTGCCGGGTCGATGTGGATGACGCAGTACGCGCCCGCCACGACGTGGTGGATCGCGTCCCGGGCCGCCGTGGCGATCTGGTCGGCGTCCTCGACCGGTGTTCCGGGTCGCACCTCGAGGTGCATGCCGAGGTGCACGGTCTCGGGGCCGAGGCGTTCGGCTCGTAGTTCGTGCACGCCGAGCACGCCGGGGGTGGAGAGGGCCGCGTGCGTGACGGCGTCGAGGACGTCGGCCCCAGGCGAGCGGCCGATGAGGAGCGAGAGGTTCTCGCGCAGCAGGCTGACCGCCTTCCAGGTGATGATCGTGGCGATGACGACGGCGGCAAGCGGGTCGGCCCACTCCTGGCCCGCCAGGGCGAGCGAGGTGCCGACCAGCGCGGCGACCAGCCCCAGCTCGTCGTTGACCAGCTCCCACATCTGCGCCTTGGCCGCGGGCCCGCGAGGCGGATCGCGCACGAGCGCCACGAGGGGGGCGCCGGCGAGCAGCATGGACACGACGAGCACCGCGATCGCCAGCCCGGCGTAGTCGTAGGTGACCTCCTCGGGGCGCAGCAGGCGCGGGATCGCCTCCTCGTAGAGGCGCAGCGCGGTGAACGAGATGAACAGCGTGGCGGCGACGAGCGCGGCCGCCGCCTGCGCCCGGCCGTAGCCGAACATGTGCGTCTCGTCCGCCTCCCTGCGGGACCAGATCAGGGCGACGAGCAGGAAGCCCGAGACGAAGACGTCGCCGACGGTGTGGAGCGCCTCGGCGAACAGCGCCATCACCCCGGTCACCAGGTACGCACCGAGCTTGATCGCGAAGACCACGACGTAGAGCGCGACCGCGAGCTTCAGTGCGCGGATCTCGCGCCCGCCTGTCGACGCCGCCGCGGCCGGCGGCACCGGGGCCTCGGTCGTCCTCATGCGCACCGACCGGTGCGCACGTGACGGCCGGTCCCCGCCGGTGCACCACGCGGGCCATCCGGGGACGCGCGCCACGGAGGCATCGACGGCCACCTCCTTCTCGTCGTCGGCCCCCATGGTCTGCCCTCGTCCCGGCCTGCGGCAGGGCCATAGGTCCTTCCCGGGTCAGCGCGTGACCCGGGGCTCACGGCGAGCGCGACCCCGTCGGGCTGACCTCGTCAGCGGTCTCCCGGCAGAGGGGGAGGGCGCCGGCGACGAGGAGCCCGGCGACCGTCGGCCTCGGCGATCGGCCAGGGCCAGCTCTGCACGGGGGCGTAGCCGCCGGCCGCGGCGAACGCGGCAGCGATCGTGGGGTGGTCGCATCCGGAGCCCAGCAGGACGTGGAGCAGGATGCGGGCCTTGTAGGGGTCGAGGAACCACGCGGGGATCAACCCGGCGGCGCTGAGGGTCGATTCGGAGCCGACGAAGCGGTAGGTGGCGGCGAGCACGGTGCCGGCGCCGGTGCGCGAGGCGAGCACGACGGGGATGCGCGCAGCGATCTCGGCGAGGTCGTCGACGAGCCACTGGGGGACGTGGCCGACCCCGAACCCGGCGACGACCAGGCCGTCGAGCCGGTCCGCGGCGCCGTCGAGCAGGGCGCCGTCGTCCCCGAGGGAGACCACGGCCAGGCCGACCCTCGGTAGGTTCCGCCGATCGGTGCGACGCAGGTCGGGCGGCACGCAGAACCGGGCGGGGAGGTGGTTCACGAAGCGGGGTCGGCCCTCGACGACGTAGCCGAGCGGCCCGCCGTTCGGGGACGCGAAGGCGGTCAGGCTGGTCGCATGCGTCTTGCGGACCCGGCTGGCGGCGTGGATCTCGTCGGCCAGCACCACCAGGCAGCCCTGGTCTCGGGCCTCGGTGCTGGCCGCGACCTGGACGGCGGCGAGGACGTTGGCCGGCCCGTCGGCGCCGGCGAGGCTGGCGTTGCGCATGGCTCCGGTCACGACGATGGGCTCGGGGCCGGTGTGCAGCAGATCGAGCAGGTAGGCGGACTCCTCGATCGTGTCGGTGCCCTGGGTGACGACGACGCCGTCGGCACCCGACGCGCACCGTTGCCGGGCGATCGTGGCGACGGACTCGAGGTCGTCGAAGCCGAGCGACGCGCCGGGCAACCGGTGGACGTCGTCGACGACCAGCTCGATGGGGAGCCCGCCGAGGGCGGGCACCGTCCTGATCACGTCGGCGGCGGACAACGCCGGCTCGGCCCCACCGGCGGAACCGGCCGCCATGGCGATGGTGCCACCGAGCCCGAGCACGGCGACCTGCCGGGGGGCTCCGATCACGGGCGCCCCTCGTCCTGCTGCGTGCACCGAGCGCTCCCGGGAGCCGACGGCAGGGGCTCACCGGTGAGCTCGGGCGACGAACGGGCACGCCTGGTCGACACGGGCGGCCGACAGTAGTCGGCCAAGGACGTGAGCGGCCGCTGCGACCGAGCCACCTGCAGGGAACGTCCGGCGATGTGGAACTGCGTTCTGGATTCTTGGTGGAACGTAGTTCTCTCTTCTGTTACCTTCCGAGCCGGGGGCCGGCGACTGCCGGACGAGGGGAGAGGGATGGCTGAGAAGCGCTGGTCGCGCCGCACGCGGGGCGCCGTTGGGCTCTCGATCGCCGCGGTGCTGCTGCTCGTAGCAGCAGCCTGCGGTGAGGACGACGAGCCGGCCACGGCGGGGGACACCGCCGGTGCGGAGACCGGCGGCGACGGCGGCGACGGCGTCCTCGGTCCGGTCGACGCCGCCACCGGCGAGCCGCTGCGCAT
>DASSGC010000556.1:0-3646 GCA_035693765.1 Acidimicrobiales bacterium | reverse complement strand
GCTCGCACCGAAGGGCCGGATCGGCCAGACGCTCGGGGCGATGGCGGCGCTGCAGACCGCGTTCACGGCGGCCGGGCCGCTCGTGGCCGGCGTGCTCCTCGGCGCGGGACTCGTCGACGCCTTCCTCCTGATGCACCTCGGCGTGAGCGTACTCGCGGTGTTCGCGGCATGGCGTGTGCAGCGCGCCCTCACCCCGGCGCGGGTCGGCGTGGCGCCCGAGCCTCCGATGACTCGGCCGGTCGCGGTCGTCGGCCCGGACGCCGCCTGACGCGGGCGGGCGGCCCGACGCCGACCATCCGGGCCGGTACCGCGACGCCACGGCCTGGAGGCGAACCGGCCGATCGACACCTGCAGGGCCCCTCGAGGGTGGACCTGCCCCTGCGATCGTGGTTCAGTGGTCCCGTGGCCCACGTGGTCCAGACGGACTACCTCGTCGTGGGCGCCGGCGCCACCGGGATGGCCTTCACCGACGCCCTGATCGACCATGCCGACGACGTCACCGTGGCGCTCGTGGACCGTCGTCACGGCGTCGGCGGCCACTGGCTCGAGGCGTACCCGTTCGTGCGCCTGCACCAGGCCTCGGCGTTCTACGGCGTGGCCTCGACGCTCCTCGGCGGTGGCCGACTGCAGCGTCGGGGGCCCGAGGCGGGCCTCCATGAGCGCGCCACCCGCACCGAGATCTGCGCCTACTACGAGCGGATCCTCGCTGACCGCCTGCTGGAGTCGGGCCGCGTCGAGTTCTTCCCGGGATGCGACGTGCAGGGCGACGGCCGCAGCTTCGTCTCGCACGTGTCCGGCGTGCAGTTCGCCGTGTCCGACCGGTGCCGCGTGGTCGACGCCCACTACCTCTCGCCACGGATCCCGGCGGAGTCGGCCCCGCCCTTCCCGGTCGGACCCGACGCGCGGGTCGTGCCCGTCAATGAGCTCGCCCACCTCGATGAGCCCCCGAGCCAGTACGTCATCGTCGGGTCGGGCAAGACCGCGACCGACGCGTGCGTGTGGCTGCTGGCGCGCGGCGTGGATCCCGACGCGATCTGCTGGGTACGCCCTCGCGACCCGTGGATGCTGAACCGGGCGGTCGTGCAGCCCGATCCCGTGATCTTCCTCGGGATGGTTGCCGACACGATGCAGGCGGCGGAGGCGGCGTCTTCCCCGGCCGACCTCTTCTTCCGGCTCGAGGAGGCCGGCGTCATGCTGCGCATCGATCGCGCGTTCCCGCCGACGATGGCCCGCACGCCGACCCTCGCCACGTGGGAGCTCGACCTGCTGCGATCCATCGCGAACGTCGTGCGCCACGGCCACCTCGCCGCCGTCGGCCGCGGCCGCCTCGAGTTCGCCGACGGCTTCGTCATGGCGGTCGCCGACGATGCGCTCGTGGTGCACTGCGCCGGCGAGGGGCTGCGGATGTCGCCGCTCGTGCCGGTCTGGAGGCGGGAGGCGATCACCCTGCAGCCGATCCGGTCCGGGTTCCCCTGCTTCGGGGCGGCGCTCGTCGGGTATGTCGAGGCGACACGAGACGACGATGCGGAGAAGAACCGGCTGTGCCCGCCCTCCCCATACCCGGACTCGATGGCGGCATGGGCTCGGATGACGGTGCTCGGCGCCCGCTCGGCCGGGTCGTTCGGATCCGCGCCCGACATCGCCGCGTGGGCCGACGGCGTCGCGCTCAACCCCGCGCGCACCCCGCCCGGGTATGCGCGTACCGCCGATCTCGACACCGTGCTCGCTCGCCTGCAGTCGCACCGCACGCAGGGGCTCCGCCGGATGGCCGAGATGGCCGGGCTCGATTGAACGTCAGTGGGCGTCGTCCATGCCCGTGACATGCACGGCGTATCCGTGGCAGCCGGCGTCCTCCCAGCGGTACTCCGGGGCGACCGCGGGGTCGTCGGGACCGAACTCGGTGACGCCGTGGAGTGCGGCGAACTCTGCGGTTCCGCCCGGGACGCCACTGAGCGCAGCGATGCGCTCCTCCAGTGGAGCCTCCGGAGGGATGAGCCAATAGACCGTGAAGCGGTACTCGAAGCCCTTCTCGAGCATGCAGTCGGCGATGATGCCCTGCTGGGTGAGCCAGATCTCCGTGCTCGCAGGGTCATGGTCATCAGCCGGTCTGGGGATCGTCGCGATGTCAGTGGACGCGTCGAAGAAGGGGATGCCGAACTCGTTTCGCGCCGTCTGTGCCTCCGCAGGCGGCGCTGCCGGCGCTGTCGGCGCTGTGGGGGCCTGCACGTGGGCGCTCGCGGACGGTTCGATCGTCGGCGACGTCGTCTGCTCGGTCGGGCTCGAGAATTCAACCAGGGAGGATTCGGCCTCGTGCTCCACGAGGAACGCGGTTGCCGTTGCGGCCAGTGTCGCGCCCGTGCCGAGTGCGACGACGGTCACGGCGCCGGTGATGATGAGCGCGATCCGGGCACGGCCGGCCGCAGGTCGTCGTCGGTTGCGCTCGGCATCGAGCAGGTCGTCGACCTCAGGCACGGGGTTCTCCTTCGCTGTCGAGGGCGGCTGCATGCCCAGCCCTGTTCCTGGTGGGAAGGCGGAGCCAGTGGATCGCGGCGGTGACGCACGCGAGCGCGAGTCCCCCACCGACGGCATACGTCGCCGGTTCCCACCAGGGAAGCCGGATCACCACGACGAGGGCGCTGGCGCTGAGGAAGTAGAGCGCCCGGCCGGTCTCGGCGAGGATGAGCACCGTCGGAACGGCCAGTGCAAGCGCCGCCCAGGCACGCTGCCGTTCATCGACCATCGCCATCAACGCCAACAGGGCGATCAGGCCGAGGACCATCGCTCCGAGTGCGGGACCCGGAACGCTTCGCACGTCACCGATCACCAACGCACGCACGAGCCGGAACCCCACGAACGCGCCCAGCGCGACGTCGAGCATGCCGATCATCACGATCACCGCGAGGAGTGCCGCGTCTGCTCTGAGCGCCAGCCGGACGCCGGGATCGGCCTGACGGAGCACGGCGGATCGCCAGACCAGGTCGGCGGGCGCTCCGCGAAGCGCCCGCAGTCGGATCGACCACGCGAGGCGCCGAGGACCGACACCCACCCCGGCGGCCCACATCGCGTGCTCGTGCAGGTCGGAGGCGATCTCGTCCTGCCGGCTCCCCGCGACGTGCGGATCCAATCCCCGGGTGTAGGTCATCGTCCAGCGCAGGACGCCGCGCGCCGCCCGGCGGAAGTGGGCACTGGATCGGACGCTCACGCGATCACCGGCCTGGTCACCGCGATCGGCGTCGGCGCAGCGCTCGCGGACGCCCGCAACGCGGCCTCACCCGCCCCGGTCACCCGGTAGAGCCGCCGGCGAGGACGCCCCGCAGCCTCGGCCGACTCGGCCGCCTCCCACTCGGACTCGAGCAGCCCCGCCTCGGACATCCGGTTGAGCGCCTTGTACAGGGTGCCGTGCGCGAGGAGGGCCGATCCGTCCTGATCGGCCAGCGCCCGAGCCAGGCCGAACCCGAAGAACGACCCGTCCGTCGCCTGCAGGGTCGATCCCACATCGAGGATCGTCAACTCGAGCGGGAGGAGCACCCCGGGTCGTCGTCGCGGCATACCCGAACTATAGGAATATATGTGCCGATAAGGCAAGCATGTCCCTATGATTCGGGATATGTGGAACGCAGCATCCCGATTCATGGTGGGCCTGGTC
>DASSGC010000555.1:0-7654 GCA_035693765.1 Acidimicrobiales bacterium | reverse complement strand
TAGGTGACCATCAGCGCGGCCAGCCGCGCCGCGTGCTCGTCGGCCTTGGCCCGGAAGTCGTCGAGGTCGACGTTGCCCGCCTCGTCGCAGGCGACGACCACCACCCGCATGCCGGCCATGACCGCCGAGGCGGCGTTGGTGCCGTGCGCCGAGGCGGGGATGAGGCACACGTCGCGCCGCTCCTCGCCCCGGCTGCGGTGGTAGGCCCGGATCGCCAGCAGCCCGGCCAGCTCGCCCTGCGAACCGGCGTTGGGTTGCAGCGATACGGCGTCGTAGCCGGTGATGCGGGCGAGGACGGCCTCCAGGTCGTGGATCAGCTCGCGGTAGCCCTCGGCCTGGTCGAGCGGGGCGAAGGGGTGGATGTCGGCGAACTCCGGCCACGTCACCGGCTCCATCTCGGTGGTGGCGTTGAGCTTCATCGTGCACGACCCGAGCGGGATCATGGCCCGGTCGAGGGCCACGTCCTTGTCGGCCAGCCGCCGCAGGTAGCGCAGCATCTCGGTCTCCGACCGGTGCTCGTGGAACACCGGGTGGGCCAGGAACCCGCTGGTCCGCCGTTCGTCCGGCGGGATGCCCCCCGCGTCGCCGGCGTCCCCGGCCCCGGTGCCCGCGGCGTCGAGCCCGAAGGCGCGGGCCACCAGCGGCACCACGCCGCCGGTCGTCTCGTCGAACGACAGGCCGAGCACGTCGCCGTCGACGCGCCGCAGGTTCAGGCCGAGGCCCAGCGCGCGGTCGACGATCTCGGCGGCCCGGCCGGGGACCCGCACGGTGAGCGTGTCGAACCACGTGTCGTTGACCAGCGTGAACCCGCCAGCCCGCAGGATCGCCGCGGTGCCGGTGGCCTGGCGGTGGACGCCGTCGGCGATCGACCGCAGCCCGTCGGGGCCGTGGTAGACGGCGTACATCGAGGCCATGACGGCCAGCAGCACCTGGGCGGTGCAGATGTTCGAGGTCGCCTTCTCCCGCCGGATGTGCTGCTCGCGGGTCTGCAGGGCCAGGCGGTGGGCCCGGCGGCCGGCGGCGTCGACCGACACGCCGACCAGGCGCCCGGGCATCGACCGGCGGAACGTGTCGCGGGTGGCGAGGAAGCCGGCGTGGGGGCCGCCGAAGCCCATCGGCACACCGAACCGCTGCGACGAGCCGACGGCGACGTCGGCCCCCAGCTCGCCCGGCGGCACCAGCAGCGTGCAGGCGAGCAGATCGGTGGCCACGACGGCCAGCCCGCCCGCGTCGTGCACCGCGGCGATCACCGGCCGCAGGTCGCGGACCGCGCCCGAGGTGCCGGGGTGTTGCAGCAGCACGCCGAAGGCGGCGGCGGGCACCAGGTCGGCGGCCGGGTCGCCCACCACCACCTCGATGCCCAGCGGCTCGGCCCGGCCCGCCACCACGGCGATCGTCTGCGGGTGGCACTCGGCGTCGACGAAGAAGGCGTTGCCGGCGTGCCGGGTCGACCGCCGGGCCAGCGTCATGGCCTCGGCGGCGGCGGTGGCCTCGTCGAGCATGGAGGCGTTGGCGATCGCCATGCCGGTGAGGTCGCACACCATCGTCTGGAAGTTGAGCAGCGCCTCCAGGCGTCCCTGGCTGATCTCCGGCTGGTAGGGCGTGTACGCCGTGTACCAGGCCGGGTTCTCCAGCACGTTGCGGCGGATCACCGCGGGGGTGTAGGTCCCGTAGTAGCCCGTGCCGATGAGCGAGGTCACGACCCGGTTGCGCTCGGCCAGGGCCCGGAGGCGGGCGATCGCCTGCGGCTCCGACACGGCGTCGTCGAGCTCCAGCGGCTTGTCGTCGCGGATCGAGGGCGGAACGGCCTGGTCGAGCAGCTCGTCGAGCGACGACAGGCCCAGGGCGGCCAGCATGGTCTCGACGTCGGCGTCGGACGGGCCGATGTGGCGGTCGGCGAACGTGTCGGCGGCGGTGGTCACGGGACGCTCCGGTGGTCGAAGGTGGTGCGGGTCGAGGGTGGTGCCGGATGACCCCCTCTGTCGCCGCGTCACGACTCCAGAGCTGCCTCGCCCCTGTGGTCCCTTGTGCCTGAGAGGTTCCGGGGTGGTTGCCCCTTCGGCGCCCGCACCGGCACCACGGGGCACCGGCCACGGGACTCTCCCACGGAGGTCGTCAGCGACCCTCAGGCTAGTGGGCCGCCCGGGTCGGGCCGAACATCAGCCGCCCGGAGCAGGCGGCCGGCCAGCGCGACGAGGTGGTCCACCAGCTCGGGAGGCTCGTGCACGGTGAACTCGACGCCCGTGTTCACGACGTGGAAGGCCAGCGCACCGAGCGTCTGGGCGCCGGTCGTGAGGCGGCAGGTGCGGCCGTCGAGCGCCTCCAGGACGCCGGCGGTGGGGGAGAGCCTCTCGGCCACCTCCTCGGCCGGCGCGTGGAGGGTGAACACGCCCCGGTGGCGGTAGGCGCGGACCGCGGCGCCCTCGGCCACCCAGGCGGCGAGGTCGTCGGCCGGTGGTGGCCGAGGCGTGAACGTCGCCACCGGGACGGGCCGGGACGCGATGCGGTCGACCCGGAACGTGCGCCAGTCGCCCTGGTCGGCGTCCCAGCCCACCAGGTACCAGGTGACCCCGGCGTGGACCAGGCGCAGCGGCTCGACGGTGCGCCGCGCCTCGGCACCGTCGTGGCGCCGGTAGTCGAAGCGCAGGCGCTGGTGGTCGCGCGTGGCGGAGGCGAGGGCGGACAGCAGGTCGGCCGCCACCTGCGGGCCCCGCGGACCCACCGCCACCGTCGCCGCCGACAGGGCGGCCACCCTGCCCCGCAGCCGGGCGGGCAGCAGCCGTTCCAGCTTGCCGAGCGCCCGGGCCGACGACTCCTCGATGCCGGTCACCGACCCGCCGGCTGCGGTGCGGAGGCCGACGGCGATGGCCACGGCCTCGTCGTCGTCGAGCAGCAGGGGCGGCAGGTCGGCGCCCGCCTCCAGCCGGTAGCCGCCGGCCGCCCCGGGGGTGGCGTGCACCGGGTACCCGAGGCGGCGGAGCCGGTCGACGTCGCGGCGCACGGTGCGGACGTCGACCTCCAGCCGGTCCGCCAGCGCGCGCCCCGGCCACTCACGCCCGGCCTGCAGCAGCGACAGAAGGCGGAGGAGGCGGGCGGAGGTGTCCCACATGCGACGCCCAGATTGCCAGATATCGAGGACAAGATCTGTCCTCAAGTGGGGGTACGGTGCCCTCCATGACCAGCACCGCCGACTCCGGCAGCGAGATCCGCCCCTTCGCCGTCGACGTCCCGCAGGCCGACCTCGACGACCTGGACGACCGGCTGGCCCGCACCCGGTGGAGCGCCGAGCTGCCCGGCACCCCGTGGGACCGGGGCGTGCCCGCCGGCTACCTCCGGGGCCTCGCCGAGTACTGGCGCACCGCCTACGACTGGCGCCAGGCCGAGGCCACGCTGAACGAGCAGCCGCACTTCACCACCACCATCGACGGCGCGAACGTCCACTTCCTGCACGTCCGGTCGCCGGAGCCCGACGCCCTGCCCCTCGTGCTCACCCACGGCTGGCCGGGGTCGTTCGTCGAGTTCCTCGACGTCATCGGCCCGCTGAGCGACCCCCGGGCCCACGGGGGCGACCCCACCGATGCCTTCCACCTGGTGGTCCCGTCGATCCCCGGGTTCGCCTTCTCCGGCCCGGTGACCGAGCCGGGCTGGACCGTCGCCCGGGTGGCGGCCGCCTGGGCCGAGCTGGCCACCCGGCTGGGCTACGAGCGCTTCGGGGCCCACGGCGGCGACATGGGCGCCCTGATCAGCCCGGACCTCGGGCGGGCGGCCCCGGACCGGGTCGTGGGCGTGCACGTGAACGCCGCCTCGGTGGGCTTCATCCCGCTCGGCCCCGTCGACCCGGACGTGGTCGCCGGGCTCGGCCCCGCCGACCAGGCACGGCTCGCTCGCATCCAGCACTTCACCACCGAGGAGTGGGGCTACAACGCCCTCCAGTCGACCCGGCCGGCCACGCTGGCCCACGCCCTGGCCGACTCGCCGGCGGGGCAGCTCGCCTGGATCGTCGAGAAGTTCAAGAGCTGGACGAGCGCCGACGCCGCCCTGCCCGAGGACGCCGTCGACCGCGACCGGCTGCTCACGAACGTCATGCTCTACTGGCTCACGGGCACGGCGGGCTCGTCGGCGAACCTGTACTACGAGAACATGCACACGGGGCAGTGGGCGCCGCCCGTCGACTCGGGCGTGCCGACCGGGGTGGCGAACTTCGCCGTGGACGTCGCCATCCGGCATTTCGCCGAGCAGGCCAACACCATCACCCACTGGGCCGAGTACGACAGCGGCGGCCACTTCGCCGCCCTCGAGACACCCGGCCTGCTGGTCGACGACATCCGCACGTTCTTCCGCAGCGTGCGCTGACCCGACGGCCCGCCGACCCAGGAGCCCTGCATGGCCCCCCGCACCCCCGCCGGCCCCGTCCTCAGCCCGCGCGCTCTCAACCGGGCGCTGCTCGACCGGCAGATGCTGCTGGCCCGATCGGACCGCACGGTGCCGGAGGCGATCGGGCACCTGGTGGGCCTCCAGGCCCAGGCGCCCAGGTCGCCGTATGTGGCCCTGTGGTCGCGGCTCGCCGGCTTCGACCCCCACGAGCTGGGGGCGATGCTGACCGACCGGCGGGCCGTCCGCATCGTCATCATGCGGAGCACCATCCACCTGGTCACCGCCGACGACTGCCGCTTCCTGCGGCCGCTGCACGACGCCATGCTGATGCAGCGCCTGCGGACCAGCACGTGGATGGACGGGCTGCGGGGTGCGGACCTCGACGCCGTGGTCGCCGCCGGGCGGGCGCTCGTCGAGGCCCGGCCGTTGGCCTTCAAGGAGCTGGGCGCGGGCCTGGCCGCATCGTGGCCCGACCACGACCCCGACGCGCTCGCCCAGGCCGTCCGGGCCGGCGCCCCCCTGGTGCAGGTCCCGCCGCGGGCGGTGTGGGGCCGGGCGGGCACGGCCCGGCACACCACGGCCGAGGCGTGGCTCGGCCGGCCGCTGACCGGCGGCGGCCTGGACGACCTGGTGCTGCGCTACCTCGCCGCGTTCGGGCCGGCGTCGGTCATGGACGTGCAGGCGTGGTCGGGCCTCACGCGCCTCAAGGAGGTCACCGACGGGCTCGGCGACCGGGTGGTGCGCTTCCGCACCGAGGCGGGCCGCGAGCTGCTCGACCTGCCCGACGCCCCCCGACCCGACGGGGACACGCCCGCCCCGCTCCGCTTCCTGCCCGACTACGACAACGTCGTGCTGTCGCACGCCGACCGCACCCGGGTCGTCGACGACCCCCACCGCCGCCGGATCCAGACCCGCAACGGCGCGATCCCCGGCACCGTGCTGGTCGACGGCCGGGTGGCGGGCATGTGGGCGCTGGCGCAGGACAGCCCGGCGGCCGTCCTGGCCGTGACCCTGTTCCACGAGGTGGCCGCGGCCGACCGGACCGCCATCGGCGAGGAGGGCGTCGCGCTGGCCCGCTTCCTGGCCGGGGACGCCGCCGACCACGACGTCCGCATCGCCGTCGACCCGGGCTAGGCGCGCCGGAACCGGCGGCTGAGGTGTCCGGCCGACATGTGGGCGCCGCGGGCGAGCGCCTCGACGTCCAGCGGCTGCGCGTACTCCCGGTCGATCCGGTCGCGCACGCGGCGCAGCCACGCGAGGTCGCCCAGGTGCTGGGCTGCGGCGGGTCTGCTGGTCACCGGCGAGATCGTGCCACGTCGCAGCGGAGTTGCCGAGCGCCGCTGGCGCCGCGCCGCCCCCCGCCGCGTCCGCTTGCCCCCGGTCTGCCAACGTTCACGGGTCGGCGGTGCCGGCGGCTACTCGTCGCCGCCCGTCGGCTTGAGGCTCCGCAGCCGCCAGGTGGCCACGGCCAGGGTCACGACCGCGATGGTGACCAGCCGCACCACTGCACCCCACCCGTTGGGCGTGCCGTCGCGCAGCAGCCGCCAGCCCCCCACGTCGTCGGCCAGGCCGGCGTAGACCTGCTGGGTCTCCCACATCGGCGAGATCTGGGCGATGCCCGACAGCACGCCGCCGAGCAGCCGCTCGCCGAGGAAGACCACGGCCAGGGCCCAGACCGCCGACCGGCGGGCGAGCACGCCGATCATCACGAACAGCCCGAGGTAGGCGGCCGACCCGGTGGCGGCGGCCACGGCCATCGCTCCGGCGCCATCGGGGAGCCCGGCCACGGAGGTGGCGAGCACGAGCGCGGGCACCAGCGTCACCAGCGCGACGAGCCAGCCGCCCAGCCACCGGCCGACCGCGATGGTGGCGAACGGCACGGGCGACAGCCAGGTGTAGGTGAACGTGCCGGCCCGCAGGTCGGCTCCCAGCACGGCGTCGCCGATGACGAGGCAGGTCAGCGGCAGCACCAGGCCGAACAGCCCCTGCTCGGCGACGAACTCGAAGGCCCGCTGGGTGCTGGTGTCGGCCACGGTCGTCAGCCAGCCGAACAGCACCGCCCCCAGGCACGGCAGCAGCACGCCCCACCAGCGCCGGGCCGGCAGGCAGGCCCGCAGGGTGTAGCCGACCACCGCCACGAACGGGCCGGGCAGCGCGGGGCCGGCGGCGGGTGCGGGCGCCGGGCCGGCGGCGGGAGGGGCGGGCGGTCCGGGGGTGGTGGTCATCGCAGCAGCTCCCGGAACACGCTCTCCAGCGAGTCGTCCATGGGCCGGACCTCCAGCAGCCGGGCACCGGCGTCCCGGGCCACCGCCGGGAGCGCGGCCGCCAGCTCGCCGGCCCGCTGGGACGACACGACCACGTTGTTGCCGTCGACCGTGACGCCCCGGACGATGTCGAGGCCCACGAGCTCGGCGGCGAGGCGCCGGGCCGCCGGGGTGCGGACCAGCACCGAACGGGGGCGGTCGGCGAGCGCGTCGCGGATGGCGCGGTGGTCGCCGGCGGCGGCCAGTCGCCCCCGGATCACGACGATCTGGCGGGAGGCCAGCCGCTCGACCTCGTGCAGCACATGGGAGCTGACGATGACCGTGCGTCCCTGGTCGCCGAGGGCGTGGAACAGCCCGATGAGCGCGACACGCTGCACGGGATCGGCGCCGTTGAGCGGCTCGTCGAGCACGAGCACCTGGGGCTGGGTCACCAGCGCCGAGGCGATCTTCGCCCGCTGGCGCATGCCCTTGCTGAAGCCCCGCACCTTGCGGTCGGCCACGTCCAGCAGGCCCACGGTGGCGAGGCACTGGTCGGGCAGCGTGCGGTCCTCGATCCGGTGGAGCGCGGCGGTGTAGCGGACGAGCTGGCGGGCGGTGAGCGCCCCGGGCACGGCCTCGTCCTCGGGGACGAGCGCCACGGCCCGCTGCACCTCGCGGTCGCGGTGCGGGTCGCGCCCCAGCACCTCCACGGCGCCCTCGTTGAGCGGGAGCAGGCCGGTGATCGCCCGCATGAGGGTGGTCTTGCCGGCGCCGTTGGGGCCGAGCAGCCCGGTCACGCCCGGGCCGAACGAGCACGACAGCTCGGTCAGCGCCACCTTGTGGCCGAACCAGACCGAGGCCCGCCGCACCTGCACGGTGGGCGCCGAGACGAACGCCGGGTCGAGGGCCGCGGGCGCGGCCGGCGCCGCGACGGCGGGCACGGGCGCCGGCGCAGGCGGCGCGGACGGAGGCACGGGTGCCCCGGGCGGCGCGGGCGGTTGCGGCGCGGTCGGAGGCACGGGCGCCCCGGGCGGCGC
>DASSGC010000554.1:0-5574 GCA_035693765.1 Acidimicrobiales bacterium | reverse complement strand
CGCTGCGTGTGGTGCGGCGGGTGGTGGTGGCGGTGCGGGGGGTTGTGGGGGCGGTGGTGGCGCCGGTGCGGCGGGCGTTGGGGGCGGCGCTGCGTGTGGTGCGGCGGGTGGTGGTGGCGCTGCGGAAGGTCGTGGCGGCGGTGGTGGCGCCGGTGCGGGCGGCCGTGGCGGCCGCGGTCCGTGTGGTGCGGCGGGTGGCGGTGAGGGTGCGGGCGGTGATGGCGGCCGCCGTCCGTGTCCTGCGGCGGGCGTTGGCGGCGCTGCGGGCAGTCGTGGTGGCGGCGGTGGTCGAGCCGGTGCGGGCGCTCCTCCGTGGGTTGCGGCGCGCGACTGCTGCCGTGCGGGCGGCCGTCGCAGCTGCGGTCCGTGCGGTGCGGCGGGCGTTGGTGGCGATGACGGCGCCGGCGCGGGCGGCCGTGCGGGCGGCGGTGCGCGTGGTGCGCCGGCTGGGTGCGGCGGTCCGCGCTGCGGCCGTGGCCGCTGCGCGCCGGGTGCGGGCGTGGCTTCGACGCGCGGCTCGCGCGGCGCGGCGGTGGGCGTCGGTCGCCCGTTCGACCGTGCTGGCGGCCGTGCGGCCGTTGGCGCTCGCGGCGCGCGTCCTGCTGGCCGTGTGCGCCGCGCCGTTCGTCGGTCTCGTCGTGGCGGCTCGGACGGGCGGCCGGGCCGTGCGATCGGCCGCCGCCCCGATGCTGCGGCCGCTGGCCGACGCCGGCCGGGCCGCCCGCCGTCGTGCCCGGAGCCTCCGCGCGGAGGTGCGGACGCGGTGGGAGCGTACCCGCCGCTCGGTCCGTGCGGCACGCGGTACGTTCCGGCGCCGCTCCCGCCCGCCCGGCGGCGAGACGTGACAGGTGCCACAGCGGGTTGACGGTGTCAGGCGTGAAAGCTGCCGTACACTGTCCTCCTAGCTCGCCGGGAGGTCCCCCACCGCCTGGCGGGGTAGGAACAACAAAATCTGCGGATCGAGTACGAGTACTCCCCCCTCCACTCGTCGCTCTCTGCAGGAAAAGATGGTGCCGCTCGCATCCCCCCTGCGGGCGGCACTGTCGCGTCCGGCCGGCTGTGAGGAGAAACCGGCTTCGTAGAGAAACTCGACCGTCAGGGACCGACGCCGCGCAAGCCCTTCCAGGCCAGGTCGGCGAGCTGCTGGGCCAGCGCGGCGGGGTCGGCGTCGCTGCCGGAGCGGAGCCAGTGGATGCTCGCGCCCTCGATCATCCCGACGATGCCGTGGCCGAGCACGCGCCGCGCCTCGTCGCTCAGGCCCTCGATCTCGATCAGCCCGGCCACGAGGGCGGCCACGGCCCGCTCGACCTGGTTGACCATCTCCGAGAACTCGGTGTCGCGGGCTATGCCCCCGCCGTAGAACAGCATGAAGGCGTCGCGGTGGCGGTTCACGTAGTCGAAGTAGGCCGCGAAGCCCATCTCCACCATCTCGTGGGGACCGGGCGCGGCGGCCACCGCCTTGGTGATGGTGTCCTGCAGGTCGCGGCCGACGTCCTCCAGCAGCTCCGAGAACAGGTCGCGCTTGGAGGTGAAGTGCTGGTAGAGCACCGGCTTCGTCACGCCCGCCGCCACAGCGATGTCGTTCATCGACGCGTCGTGGAACCCCTGCTCCGCGAAGACCCGCAGAGCCACGGTGAGCAACTGGCGGCGCCTGCGGGCGGCGGGGAGTCGGGTCGACACGATGACGTCCTTGTGCGGATCGGGCGGGGGCCCGGTTCCGCAGCTCTGCCGCGAGTTCACGCCCGTGTCACGCCCTGGCCATTGATTACCTCACGGTAACAGTTACGCGCTGCCGATGCGTCGATGGTCCGCGCCCGGGGGGGCGGGACTCAGCGACCGAGGCCGCGCTCGCGATCGTCCCGGTCGGCTGCCTTGACCGCGTAGCCGGCGACGATCGCCGGTGCGAGCAGCACCGAACCGACCGCCAGCGCCACCACGATGGCGGTGACGACCACGGAGGTGAACCCGGCGGCGAAGCCCACCACGAACAGCACCACCGCCAGGGCGAACAGCCCGTAGCCGAGGCGTTGCGCCAGCTCGGCCGCCCGGGCCACCTGCCGGCGGCGGGCCAGCACGGGGTCGGCCGGTGGCACCGCGCCCGGGCGGTGCTCCGGTTCGCTGGGGCGGTCGGCGGGTGGTCCGGTCACGCCCGCATCGTGCCCGGCCGGGGCGCCCCTCACCAACCGGCGCCGGCCGGGCACCGCGGTGACGCGGGCCGGACCGAGGTGCGCCGGGCTCCTCCCGGGCCCCTCGACGTGCACCGCGGGCGCGGCGAGCTGGCCGAGCTGTTCCGCGACCTGTACGGCCTGGGCAAGCCCGTCGTCGCCCGGGTGCGGGGCGACGCGCTCGCCGGCGGCTTCGGGCTGGCGCTGGCGTGCGACCTGGTGATAGCCGCCGACGACGCCGTCTTCGGCGCTCCCGAGATCGACGTCGGCCTGTGGCCGCACCTCATCACCGTGCCGCTCATCCGGTCGATGCCGCCCAAGGTCGCCCTGGAGCTGATGATGACGGGCCGGCGGGTCGACGCCGCCGAGGCCGGACGCCTGGGCTTCGTCACCCGCGTCGTGCCCGCCGCCGACCTCGATGCGGCCGTCGACGACCTGGCGGCCACGCTGGCCGCCAAGTCGCCCACCGCCATGCGCCTCGGCCGCGACGGCTTCTACGCCGTGTGGGACCGCGACGTCGAGGTGTCGCTGCGCCTGCTCCACCCGCTCCTGGCGGTCACCGCCGCGACCGGCGACGCCGCGGAAGGGGTGGCGGCGTTCGCGGAGCGGCGCCCGCCCCGCTGGACGGGGCGCTAACCCCCGCTCGTGGGGATGTCGGTCAGACCGCAGTCCATCATCGCCGTGAGCAGCTCGGTGGTCTCCTCCGGGGTCAGCGACGAGAACGGATCCTCGCCCGACGCGCCGATCTCGGCCAGCTTCTCGACCCCGAGCTGGTCGAGCATGACCTGCGACAGGCACTGCGCCTGCTCCTCGGTGAACCCGCCCTCCTCGACGAGGGCGTCGGTCATCTCCTCGAGTATCGCATCGTCGCCCAGGTCGGAGTCCGTGCCGTCGTCGCCCGAGGTGTCGTCCGTGGTGTCGTCGGTCGTGTCGTCAGATGTGTCGTCCGAGGTGTCGTCGCTCGTGTCGGCCGTCTCGTCGGTCGCGGTGTCGTCGTCATCGCCGCCGCTGGTCACGATGAACACGACGATCGCGATCACCGCCACGGCGAGCACCGCCAGGCCGGCGATCAGGCCGGTCGACGGGCCGGACTTCTGCGGGCCGCCGGGCGGGAACGGACCGCTGCCGGGGTACGGCGGGTACGGCCCGGACGGGCCGCCGGGGGCGCCCGGCGCGCCGAACGGCGCATCGGTCGGGCCGCCGAAACCCGGGCCGGGCGGGCCGGGGGGCTGACCGAAGCCGGGTCCTGACTGCGGGAACTGGCGGGTGGGGTCGGCCACGGCCGTGGGGTCGGCCCCCGGGCTGCCGACCGGGTCGACCCCGGTGACGCCGTTGTCGGATACGTCGTCGGACCAACGGGCACCGTCCCAGTAGCGGTACTCGTGGCGTCCGGTGGGGTCGGGTTGCCACCCGGGGGCCGGTGCGTTCATGTCTCGTCCTCGTCTCGTCGGAACGCCGGCGCCAAGCGCGCCTGGCCCCGACAGGGGGCAGCGTAGGCCGCAGGTGGTCGCCGCACCGAGCGCGTCTCACCGAGGGCGGTCGGGGCGTCCTCGACGGGCTGGTGGCGGGGCCCCCGCACTAGTGCCGTGTCCACAAACGTTTGCGCCCCGCCAGGCCGGCCAGATCCGCCGCTGGCGGCGTCCTCGTCTGTCGATGCCGATCGGCACCGGTGAGCGCACCGGGCCGGCAGCAGGTGCCGATCCCCATCGATCGCCGCAGCTACGGCTGCGCCTTCCTCCTGCGTCCTTGCCAGCGCCGAATCTGACTCGGCCTGGACGAGACGAACGTTCATGGACACGGCACTAGCGTGCCCGCGTGATCCGCACCGAGACCCGGGGCCATGTCGCCGTCGTCACGATCGACCGACCCGAGCGGCGCAACGCCGTCGACGACGCCGCGCTGGAGGAGCTGGCCGCTGCGCTCGACGGCTGCGGCGCCGACGTCCGGGCGCTGGTGCTCACCGGGGCCGGCGGCCACTTCTGCGCCGGGGCCGACCTCACGGGCGTGGAGGACACGGCCTTCACCGCGTTGCTGCGGACGGTGCTCGAACGCCTGCGGTTGGCGCCGTTCGTCACCGTCGCCGCGGTCGACGGCGCCGCCCTGGGCGCCGGTACCCAGCTCGCGGTGGCCTGCGACCTGCGGGTGGCGACGGCGCCGGCCAGCTTCGGCATCCCGGCGGGCCGGCTCGGCCTGGCCGTCGACGCCTGGACCGTCGAACGGCTCGTCCAACTGGCCGGCCACGGTCCGGCGCGGGCGATGTTGCTCGCCGCCGAGGTGCTGAAGGGCGACGAGGCCCATCGCCTGGGCTTCGTGCAGCGGCTCGGGGACGCGGACGAGGCGCTGGCCTGGGCCGACGACATCGCCGCCCTGGCCCCGCTGACGATCCGCGCCCACAAGGCCGCCCTCGAGGCGACTGCCGACGCGCCGGCCGCCTTCGAGCGGGCCTGGGCCAGCCAGGACTTCCAGGAGGGCCTGGCCGCGTTCCGCGACCGGCGCCGCCCGGTGTTCAGGGGGAGCTGAGCGGGCGGCCCCGCCGTGCCCGGGACGGGCAGGCCGTCCCCGGGCCGGTCGCGGGGTCAGGAGGTCGCCGGGCCGGTCGCCGGGTCAGAAGTTGGCCGGGAGGAGCCGGGAGAAGTTCTCGAAGAAGAAGAACAGCACCACCAGGAACACCGGCAGGCTTACCAGGTAGGCGGGCCACTTGCGCCAGAGCATGCCGAGCACCCAGGCGGCGATCCAGATGAGGGCGCAGGCCACGCCGAGCATCACCGCCGGCCAGGCCGAGGCGCGCTCGCCCCCCAGGCCGGCGTCGATGGTCTGCCCGCTGGCCCCGGGGTCGGCGGGACCGGCGGCGGCGTCGGCCAACGTTTCCGCGGCGGGTGCGGCCGGTCCCACCAGGGCGGCGACCACCACGATGCGCTGGCGGGCCGAGTACTTGGGATGGCACGCCGTGAGGGTGAGGCGGTCGTCGCCGAAGTCGCCGAGCACCTCGACCTGGTCGGGCGCCACGATGAGCTGCTCCCGCATCTCGTAGCGGAACGAGCCCTGGACGGTGGTGACGAGGATCTCGTCGCCGGGCTTCAGCTCGTCGATGCGGTTGAACGGCGCGCCGTAGGTCGTCCGGTGGCCGGCGATGGCGGCGTTGCCGGGCTGGCCGGGCAGGGGCGAGTCGGCGTAGTGGCCCGGGCCCTTCTTGAGGTCGGACACCTCGACGCCCTCCACCACGATCTTGTCCACGCCGATGGCGGGGATGCGGATCTGGGCCACGGCCTCGCCGTCGTCCGGCGGGGGCGGCGGCGGGCCGATCGTCGTCGTGACGCCGGGCGCGGTGGTGGCGGTCGTGGACGCGTCGGCGCCGATGACCTCCTCGAACTCGTTCTCCAGCCGGTCCTGCGCCTGGGCCTCGCGCAGG
>DASSGC010000553.1:0-3526 GCA_035693765.1 Acidimicrobiales bacterium | reverse complement strand
GCCACCCGGTTGATGTTGATGACCCGCGACTCGTGCAGCGTGGCGTCGCCCGACGCGCGGGGGTTCTCGCGGGGCTCACGGGGCTGGCGGTCGCGGGGACCGCGGCCGCCGCCGCCTCCTTGTCCGTTGGCCATCAGAACTCCAGTCCTGCTTCGCGGGCACCCTCGGCCACGGCGGCGACCCGCCCGTGGTAGAGGAACCCGCCCCGGTCGAAGACGACCCGCTCGACGCCGGCGTCCTTGGCACGCTGGGCGACGAGCCGGCCGACCTCGGCTGCGGCGTTCTTGTTGGACGAGCCGTCCCGGAGGGCCGACTCGTGCGTCGAGGCCGACGCCAGCGTGGTGCCGGCGCGGTCGTCGATCACCTGGGCCGAGATGTGGCGGTTCGAGCGGAACACGGCGAGGCGGGGGCGCTCGGCCGTGCCCCGCACCTGCTTGCGCACACGCGAGTGCCGGCGGATGCGTGCGTCACGCTTCTGCTTGGCGCTGCTGCTCATGACGATCACTTCCCTGCCTTGCCGGCCTTGCGCTGGACGTGCTCGCCCGCGTAGCGGACGCCCTTGCCCTTGTAGGGCTCGGGCTTGCGCCACGCCCGGATGTCCGCGGCCACCTGACCGACGGCCTCCTTGTCGATGCCCGAAACCACGATGCGGTTGGGGGCGGGCACCTCGAACGTGACGCCGTCGGGGGCGTCGACGACGATCGGATGGCTGTACCCGAGCGCCAGGCGGAGCGTGGCGGGGCCCTGCGCCTCGGCGCGGTAGCCGACGCCCACGATCTCGAGCTCCTTGGTGAAGCCCTGGGTCACGCCCACGACCATGTTGTTGACCAGCGACCGCACCAGGCCGTGCATGGCCCGGTTGCGCCGCTCGTCGTCCGGGCGCTCGACGATCAGCGCCTCGCCGTCCTGGCGGATGGTGATGGCGCCGGGGATGTCGCGCTCCAGGGTGCCCTTGGGGCCCTTCACGGTGATGCGCGCGCCGGCGATGGCGACGTCGACGCCACCGGGCACGGGGATGGGGGACTTACCGATGCGGCTCATGTCTGCCTCACCACACGAAGCACAGGACTTCGCCGCCGACCTTGCGCTTGCGCGCCTCGCGGTCGGACAGCAGGCCCTGGCTGGTCGAGAGCACGGCCACGCCCAGCCCGCCGAGGACCCGGGGGACCTCGGTGGAGCCGGAGTAGACGCGCAGGCCCGGCTTGGACACCCGCTTGATGCCCGAGATGGTGCGGGCACGGTCGGGGCTGTACTTCATCCGCACGTGCAGCGTGCGCCCGGGGCGGTCGGGGTTGTCCTCGACCTCGTAGGTCTCGATGTAGCCCTCCTGCTGGAGGACGCTCGCCAGGGCCTCCTTGAGCTTGGAGGAGGGCATGCGCACGTCGTCGTGCATCGCGATGTTGGCGTTGCGGATGCGCGTGAGCATGTCGGCGATCGGGTCGGTCATCGTCATCGTCGGCCTCCCCTCACCAGCTCGCCTTGGTGACGCCGGGCAGCTCGCCGGCGTGCGCCAGCTCGCGCAGGCAGACACGGCACAGGCCGAACTTGCGGAACACCGCGTGCGGGCGGCCGCACCGCCGGCACCGGGTGTAGGCACGCACCTTGAACTTCGGCTTGCGCTGCTGCTTGTTGATGAGCGCTTTCTTCGCCATGGCTCACAGACCCTCGCGCTTGAACGGAAAACCCATCGCCAGCAGCAGGGCACGCCCCTCGGCGTCGCTGCCGGCCGTGGTCACGATGGTGATGTCCATCCCACGGGGCTGGTCGATGCTGTCGTAGTCGATCTCGGGGAACACGAGCTGCTCGGTGAGACCGAACGTGTAGTTGCCGTTGCCGTCGAAGCTCCGGGGGTTGAGGCCCCGGAAGTCCCGGATGCGGGGGATGGCGATCGAGATCAGCCGATCCATGAACTCCCACATGCGGTCGCCCCGCAGCGTGGCCTTCGCGCCGATCGCGTTGCCCTCGCGGAGCTTGAACCCGGCGATCGACTTCTTGGCCCGGGTCACGATCGGCTTCTGGCCGGTGATGGTGGTGAGGTCGCGCACGGCGCCCTCGAGCAGGGAGGCCTGGGCGGTCGCCGCGCCGACGCCCATGTTGACCACGACCTTCGACAGCCGGGGCACCTGCATGACGTTGTCGACGCCCAGCTCGTCCTTGAGCCGGCCGCGCAGCGTCTCGTCGTAGCGAACCTTGAGCCGGGGCACCACCCGCTCGCGCGTCGCCGTGTCGGTCATGCGATCTCACCTCCGCACTTCTTGCAGACGCGCGCCTTCTGTCCGGCGGCGTCGATCTTGTAGCCGACCCGGGTCGGCCGGCCGCACGACGGGCACACCAGCGCCACGTTCGACACGGGCAGCGGCATGTCCTTGTCGATGATGCCGCCCTGCTGGGTGGCCCGGGTGGGCCGCTGGCTCTTGCGGGCGACGTTGACCCCGTCGACGATCACCTTGCCTTCGCGGGGCAGGGCACGCATGACGTTGCCCTCCTTGCCCCGGTCCTTGCCGGTGAGCACGCGGACCCGGTCGCCCTTGCGGATCTTCAGGCCTGCCATCAGAGCACCTCGGGTGCGAGGGAGACGATCTTCATGAACCGCTTGTCGCGCAGCTCGCGGCCCACAGGGCCGAAGATGCGGGTGCCGCGCGGGTTGCGATCGGGGTTGATCAGCACCGCGGCGTTCTCGTCGAAGCGGATGTAGCTGCCGTCGGGGCGGCGGCGCTCCTTCTTGGTGCGGACGACGACGCACTTGACGACGTCGCCCTTCTTGACCGAGGCGCCGGGCATGGCGTCCTTGACCGTCGCCACGAAGATGTCGCCGATCGAGGCGTAGCGCCGGCGTGACCCGCCGAGCACCTTGATGACGAGCACCTCCTTGGCGCCGCTGTTGTCGGCGACCTTGAGGCGGGATTCCTGCTGGATCATCGGACTACTTCGCCCTCTCCAGGATCTCGACGAGACGCCACCGCTTCTGCTTGGACAGCGGGCGGGTCTCGACGATGCGGACCCGGTCGCCCACGCGCAGCTCGTTGTTCTCGTCGTGCGCGTAGAGCCGGCTGGTCCGGACCATGGTCTTCTTGTAGAGCGGGTGCGGCTTGCGGGTGGTCACAACGACGACGGCCGTCTTGTCCATCGACGTGGACGCGACCAGGCCCTCGCGCACCTTGCGTGCCGAGCGCTCCTCGGTGGTGGTCTCTGCCATCAGGCGTTCTCCTCGTTGAGCGCCTCGGCGGCCGCGATCTCGCGGCCTCGCAGCTCGGTCTCGAGCCGGGCGACGTCCTTGCGCACCTGGCCGATGCGGCTGTAGTTGGTGAGCTGGCCGGTGGCGAGCTGGAACCGCAGCTTGAAGAGCTGGTCCTTGGCGTCGCGCACCTGGTCGAGCAGGGCCCCGTCGTCGAGGTCGTGGAAGCTGGTCTTCGCCATGGCTAGAACGCCTCCTCCTTCGTGACGAAGCGGGCCTTGATCGGCAGCTTCTGGATGGCGCGCTCGATGGCGGCGCGGGCAACGGCGGCATCGGGGTACGACAGCTCGA
>DASSGC010000552.1:0-6385 GCA_035693765.1 Acidimicrobiales bacterium | reverse complement strand
CGCCCGGCTGGCACCCCGACCCGTGCAGGCCCGCGTCCCGCTCTGGATCGGCGGGGTCGGCGAGCGCCGCACCGCCCGCATCGTCGCCCGCCACGCCGACGGCTGGAACCTGCCGTTCGTGGCGCCGGAGGCGGTGGCGGCCAAGCGGTCCGTGCTCGCCGACCACTGCGCCGCCGTGGGCCGCGACCCGGCGGACATCCGCCTCGGCGTCAACGTCGCCCTGTGCGACGACGACGACTCGCTGGCGGCCCAGTTCGGGCCCCGGGCCGACGCCATCCGCCCCGGCGCCGTCGTCGGCACCAGCGTGCAGCACACCACCGAGCTCCTCGGCCGCTACGTTGCGGCCGGCGCGGACGTCGTGACCGTGGCCCTGCGGGCCCCGTGGGACCCGGGGGCGCTCGAACGGGCCGCCGCCGCGGTGGCCCAGCTCGGGTGACGACGGTCCCCGACCCGACCCCGACCCTCCCGAAGAACCGCCCCATGCCCGACGTCCGCATCGACGACCTCACCGGCACCACCGTCGTCATGGCCGGCAGCCGCCAGCACCGGCCCAACCGGCCCGCGGCCGCCTGCCCCTTCTGCGTCGGCGGGGTCGACGCTCCCGAGCCCTACGACGTCCGCTGGTTCGTCAACCGGTGGCCGTCGTTCCCCGACGACCGGTGCGAGGTGGTGATCTACACCCCCCAGCACGACCTGACCTTCGCGGAGCTCGGCGGTGCGGGCGCCCGCCGCGTGGTCGACCTGTGGGCCGAGCGCACCGCCGCGCTCGGGGCCCGGGCCGACGTCGCCTACGTCCTCGTGTTCGAGAACCGGGGCGAGGAGGTGGGCGCCACCATCTCCCATCCCCACGGCCAGATCTACGCCTACGACACCGTGCCGGACGTCCCGCTCACCGAGCTACGGCACGCAGCACGGGCCGGCTGCACCCTGTGCGCGCCGCCCGACCGGGCCCTCCTCGTCGCCGAGGCGACCGGATGGCGGGCCTGGGTGCCGGCCGCCAGCGCCTACCCCTACGGCCTGCTGCTCGCCCCCGACGTCCACCGGCCCGACCTGCCCGCACTGGACGCACCGCAGCGCGACGGGCTGGCCGACCTGCTGGTGGACGCGCTCGGACGCCTCGACCAGCTCTTCGACACCCCCCTGCCCTACATGCTGTGGGTCCACCAGCGACCCACCGACGGCGGCCACTGGCCGGAGGCACACCTGCACGTCCACGTCATCTCGCCGATGCGGTCGCCGGGCGTGCAACGCTACGTCGCCGCCGCCGAGCTGGGGAGCGGCGCGTTCGTCAACCCGGTCGTGCCCGAGGACGCCGCGGCCGCACTGCGAGGAGCGTGAATGGGACTGCGAGCCTGGGCCCCCGGGCGGGTCAACCTCGTCGGCGACCACACCGACTACATGGGCGGCCTGGTGCTGCCGATGGCCATCGGGCTGGGCACCGAGGTCAGCGGCAGCCGGGGTGGCGACTGGATCATGCTCGGGTCCGACCGGCTGGAGGGCGTCGCGGAGATCCCCCGCGACGGGGTCGACGACCCGGCCGCCGTCGAGCCGCCGTGGGCCCGCTACGTGGCCGCGGTCGTCGACGAGGTCGGCCCGGACGACGGCCTGGTGGGCATGATCCAGTCCACCCTCCCGCCGGCCAGCGGCCTGGCCTCGTCGGCCGCCCTGACCGTCGCGGTGGCGGCGGCGCTGGGCGCCGACCTGAGCGATCCGCTGGCGGTCGCCCAGGCGTGCCAGCGGGCGGAGCAGCGGGCCGCCGGCGTGCCGTGCGGGATCATGGACCAGCTCGTGGCGCTGGCTGCGGTCGAGGGGTCGGTGCTCCGCATCGACTGCGAGTCGCTGGCGGTCGAGCACGTGCCGTTCCCCGAGGACGCCGAGATCGTCGTCATCCATTCCGGCGAGCACCGCGAGCTGAGCGGGTCGGCCTACGCCGAGCGCCGGGCCGAGTGCGAGGCGGCCGAGGCCGCCATCGGCCACCGGCGCCTGCGGGATGCGTCGCCGGTCGACGTCGAGGCCATCGACGACCCGGTGCTGCGCCGCCGCGCCCGCCACGTCGCCACCGAGAACCAGCGGGTGGACGCCCTCGCCAGCGCGCTGGCCGCCGGCCAGCTCGCCTACGCGGGCGAGCTGCTGGTGGCCAGCCACGCCAGCCTGCGCGACGACTTCGAGGTGTCGACCCCGACGCTCGACGCCATCGTCGGCGCCGTCCGGGGCGTCCCCGGCGTCTACGGCGCCCGGGTCACGGGCGCGGGGTTCGGCGGGTGCGTGGTGGTGCTGTGCAAGCCCAAGACCCGCATCAACGGGCCCGTCGTGTGGCGGGGCCGCCCCACCGGCGGCGCGTCGGTCGTGATGACCGACTGACCGTCACGGCAGCACGCCGGCGTCCCGCAGCCGGCCCCCCAGGCGGTCGATCGCCGCCCGCGTGCGGGCGCCCCACCAGAACAGGTCCTGTCCGTCGACCAGCACCACCGGGGCCACCGCGGACAGCGCGGGGACGTGACGCTCGGCGAAGGGGTACGGCTCGCTCGGGGCGAGCACGACGTCGGGCCGCCGCGACCGGGCCTCCTCCAGGGTCACCACCGGATAGCGCTCGGCGTCGCCGGCGAACACGTTGCCGACACCGACCGCCGCGAGCAGCGACGAGCCGTAGGTCCCGCCCGACAGCGTCATCCACGGCCGCTTCCAGATCGGGACGAAGGCCTGGACGACGGGCCGCGGACCGAGGTCGAGGTCGAGGTCGGGGACCTCGGCGGCGACGCCCACCAGCCCCCCGAGCATGCGCAGTGCCGGCGCGACGTCGGCCACGGAGTCGATCGACAGCGACGCGGTGACCACGCCGGCCGCCGCCAGCGCGTCGGCGTCCTCCCGCCGGTTCTCCTCCACACACATGACCACCAGGTCGGGCCCCAGGTCCACGATCGCGGCGACGTCGGGGTCCTTGGTCCCCCCGACGTGCGGCAGGTCGGGCTGCTCGCAGAACCGGGTGCAGGCCAGGGGCGTGACACCCCAGGCCCGCAGGGTCTCGGTGACGGACGGGACCAGGCTGACGACCCGGGGGCCCCCGGTGCCGCTCACATGCGGTCGAGGAGCTGCTGCTTCTTGCGGGCGAACTCCTGGTCGGTGATCAGCCCCTGCTTGCGCAGCTCGTCGAGCTCGCGGATCTGGTCGCCGATCGAGCCGTCGTGCGCGCCGGCCTCCCCGCGCTGGGCCGCGGCCGCGCCGGCCGCAGCCGACAGGCCGACGCGGTCGAACTTCCGGTTCTCGTTGGCCTCGATCTGCCGGTAGATCTCGTTCTGGACGGCCGACGGGTGCCGGACGTTGGAGAACGCCTGGCGGCCCATCTCCCCCGCCGACTCGATGACCAGGTCTCCCGATCCGACCATCCGCTCGAACACCGACTGCCGGAAGAACACCGTGTTGACCCGGTCGAGCGGGATCTCGGTGCCGTGCTTGGACAGCACGCCGTGGCGGTAGATCAGCCGGTCGGTGGTGACCACGAAGTTGGTGGTGACCCAGCGCACGTACCGGAGGCCGAACCAGCACAGGCAGAACAGGATCAGCACGCCTACGGGGACCTGCAGCCACGGACCCTCGGGGCCTGCGGCCCAGGTGACGATGCCCAGGGCGATCGAGCCCACGAGCGCCGCCAGCGGCGGGGCGAAGAACCACCAGTGGGGGTGGAGGTCGAGGACGATGTCTTCCTCTTCGTTGAGGAGCCGGCGTGGGAACGGCACGCCCGCAGCGTATCCCCACGTCGACGGTCGCGAGATCAACCCTCCGCTCGACCGGTCGGCGGCTGTGCGCCGGCTGTGCGCCGGCTGTGCGGGGCCGGCGCGAACCTCGGCGCCAGATACGACAGCAGATCTCCCCGGGGCCCGGGCCGCCGTCCGGGACCACAGACCGCGGGTCGGCCCGTGGGCGGATCGGGCACTCTCCCGCTCCAACCGCGACGGAACGGGCCGGCCCGTGACAGGTGGCTGCGGGCCGGCCCGTGTCCCGGCGGCGGGCGGGCTGGTCCGCGCCAACCCCTCAATCGCCGTACGAGGAGGATCAGGCAGGGCATGCGGAGCTACCGGATCGAGGTCTACACGCCTGCCTACGGGCCGGGGGCACCGGCCGGCACCGATGCGAACATGTACGTCACCCTGTACGGCACGAGAGCCAGCAGCGACGAGCTCCTCGTCGGCACCCCCGGCCGGCGCGGCGCCGTGGTCGGGGCGCAGCCCGGCATCGACAGCCTCACCGTCCAGCTCGCGGACCTGGGTCAGATCACCCGTGTGCACGTCCGCCACGACAACGCCGGCGTCGCCCCCGGCTGGTTCCTCGACCGCGTCGTCGTGTCGGACGACGCCGGCGGGCGGTGGACGTTCCCCTGCCAGCGCTGGCTGGCCCGCCACGAGGACGACGGCGCCATCGAGCGGGTGCTCGACGCGGCATGACGCGGGCCATCGCCCGGCCGGCGCGGTGGCGTGGCCCGATGGGTGACCGACCGCCGGCCGCACGGGTGCGCCGCGGGCCGCCGCCGGGTCGGCCACGACCCTGCCGCACGCGTAGGCTGCCGCATGGGGCTGGGAGGTGGCGTGCGATGAACTTCGGCATTCTCGGGCCCCTCGAAGTCACCGAGGGGGACCAGACGGTCAACATCGGCGGCGCCCGGGCCCGCACCCTGCTGGCCGCGCTGCTGGTGCGGGCCAACGCCGCCGTCCCGGCCGATCGCCTGTCGGCCGCGCTGTGGCCGGAGTCGGGGCCGTCGGACGAGTCCAACGCCCTCCAGACCCACGTGTCACGGCTGCGGGCCTCGCTCGGCGGGACGCGCCGCATCGCCCGGGAGGGCGGCGGCTACGTGCTGCGGTGCGCGACCCACGAGCTGGACGCGCTCGCGTTCGAGCAGGCGGCCGCCGAGGCCCGCGACGCGCTGTCCACGCGGCGCTGGCCGCAGGCGGCGAGGCGCGCGGCCGACGCCTTGGGGCTGTGGCGCGGCGACGCGCTGGCCGAGTTCGCCGACGAGCCGTTCGCCGCGGCGCGGGCCGCCCAGCTCCGGGAGGCCCGGCTCGGGGCGGTCGAGTGCGGGGTCGAGGCCCGGCTGGCCCTGGGGCAGCACCGCGAGCTGGTCGGCGAGCTGCACGACCTGGTGGCCCGGGAGCCGCTCAGCGAGTCGCTGTGGGGCAAGTTGATGGTCGCCCTCTACCGGTCGGGACGCCAGGCCGAGGCGCTGCGGACGTTCGACCGCGCCCGCACCCTGCTGGCCGAGGAGACGGGGCTCAGCCCCGGCGCCGCGCTGGTGCGGCTGGAGCGGCAGGTCCTCGACCAGGATCCCGCGCTGGACTGGCATCCGGTGCCCGACGGCGGCGTGCCGCCGCCGGCCGCGCGGGCGGCGACGGGCTCGTCGCTCGCGCTGGTCACGCTGCTGTTCACCGACGTCGAGCAGAGCACCGCCCGGTGGGACCGCGACCCCGACGCGATGGGTGCGGCGCTGCGCCGGCACGACGCCGCCGTGCGGGCCGCCATCCTCGACCGCGGCGGGCACGTGTTCGGTCACCCCGGCGACGGCTTCTGCGCCAGCTTCACGCGGGCCACCGACGCGGTGGCCGCCGCACTCGACACCCAGCGACGCCTGGCCGCGGTGGACTGGGGCGGCCACGACCGGCTCGACGTGCGGGTGGCGGTCAACACCGGCGAGGCCGAGCAGCGGGACGGCAACTGGTTCGGCGGTGCGGTGAACCGCACCGCCCGCCTGCGGGACGCGGCCCACGGCGGCCAGATCCTCGTGTCCGAGACCACCCGGTCGGTCGTGGTCGACGCCCTGGCGCCCGGGACCGAGCTGGTCGACCTCGGCATCTGGCTGTTCGAGGGCTTCACCCGGGCCGAGCGCGTCTACCAGCTGCGCGACCCCGGCCTGCCCTCGGCGTTCCCGCCGCTGCGGTCGGGCCGGCCGCACAGCGGCGCCATCCCCCGCCACGCCACCAGCTTCGTGGGTCGACCCGCCGAGGTGGCCCGGCTGACCGAGCTGCTGGCCGCCGGCCAGCTCGTGACGATCACCGGCGAGGGCGGCCTCGGCAAGACCCGCCTGGCGCTCGAGGTCGCCCGCCGGGCGGGGCCCGCGGACTACCCCGACGGCGTCTGGTTCTGCGACGTGACCTCGGTGCACGACCCGCAGGGCCTGGTCGAGCACGTCGTCGCCGCACTCAGGCTGGCGGCCCCGGTCGGCGCCGACGCCCGGGGTGGCCTGCTCGACGCCGTGGCCGGGGCCCGCCTGCTGCTGATCGTCGACAACTGCGAGTCGATGCTCGGGCCGGTGGCGTTGCTGGTCGACGAGCTGGTGGCCGCCGGCCCGGACGTCAAGGTCGTCGCCACGAGCCGGGCCCCGCTGCGGGCCCGGGGCGAG
>DASSGC010000551.1:0-9678 GCA_035693765.1 Acidimicrobiales bacterium | reverse complement strand
TGGCCGGCTGCCTCCGCAACGCCGCGGCGGTCGGGGCGGTGGCCGCGGCGCAGCCCGGCCCGGTGGCCGTGGTGGCGGCCGGCGAGCGGTGGCGCGGCCACGCCGGCCCGTTGCGCCCCTCGGTCGAGGACCTGCTGGGCGCCGGGGCCGTGATCGACGCGCTGGTGGTCGCGGGCGGCCGTGACGCCGCAGGGCTGTCGCCGGAGGCCAGCGCCGCCCGGGCGGCGTTCCGGGCGGCCCGCGACGACCTCGCCGGGTGGCTGGCGGGCGCCGCCTCCGGCCTGGAGCTGGCGGAGAGAGGCTGGAGCGACGACGTCGCGGCCGCCGCCCGGCTCGACGCGGAGGCGGTGGCGCCGGTGCTGGACGGGGTCGCGTTCACCGCCGTCCTGCCGAGCGGTGCAGGCCATCTACGCTGACGCCATGCAGTTCTCGGTGATGGTCGAAACCCGCCTGCGCCCGGGCGTGGCCGACCCTCAGGGCGCGACCATCGAGCGGTCGTTGCCGGCATTGGGCTTCGATGGGGTGTCGGGCGTCAGCGTCGGCAAGAGCTTCCGCTTCGTCATCGAGTCGCCGGACGAGGCCTCGGCCCGCGCCGAGGTCGACGACATGTGCGCACGCTTCCTCACCAACCCGGTGATCGAGGACGCAGAGGTGACGGTCACCACCACCTGACCCGGCCGCCGGGTACCCTCCGTGGCAGTTGGGCACGACTGCCGGGGGTGGACATGGGGCGTGTCAGGGACGGCGCCGCGCGGTTGCCGCGGCACACCTCCGGCGCGGCGCGGCTGATCACCGCCCTGGCGTGCCTCCCGCTGGCGGCGGTCGTGGCCGTGGCGCTGGCGGCACGTGTGCTGGTCGGCATCGCCTTCCCGGCGGCGACCGCCGACGGCTACGAGTTCGGCACGCTCGCCCGCAACATCGTCGAGGGCGACGGCTACACGTACTTCCGCGACGACCCCGTCGGGAGGCTCGAGCCCGACGAGGTGGGTGCGAGCGGCGACCCGCTGCCGTCCGCGTACATGCCGCCCGCCTACACGTACGCGACCGCGGCGGCGCTCGAGGCCGGTGGCGGGCACGCGGGCATGGTGTGGGTGCTCCGCGGCCTCCACCTCGCGGCGGCCGCCGCCGGCGTCGTGTGCGTCGACGCCCTGGCCCGGCGCCTGGCGGGGCGGGCGGCGGGCCGGTTGGCGGCGGTCGGCTACGCGCTCTATCCCGCGCTCGTGTACGTCTCGACCCAGGTGAGCTCCGCCAACGTGTACCTGCCGCTGGAGCTGGCGGTGCTGCTCGGGCTCCTGTGGGCCGCCGATGCGCCGTCGTGGCGGCGCGGTGCGGTGGTCGGCCTCGGGCTCGGGTGCCTGTGCCTGCTGCGGGCCGAGGCCGTCGCGCTGGTGCCGCTGTCCGGCCTCTGGTTGGTGTGGACGTCCGGTCGCGACGCAGCGAGGCGTCCGGGACTCCGCCTGGCGCCGGCCGCGACGCTGGTGCTGGCGGCGGCCACGCTCCCCGGGTTGTGGCTGGTGCGCAACGCCGTCACCTTCGACCGCCCCGTCGCCACGATCACCACGACCGGGGGGAAGAACCTGTGGATCGGCAACCACGCGGGCGCGAGCGGCTCCCAGAAGAACTTCGAGATCCCCGGCCCGCTCGAGTCGGAGCTCGTGGACCTGCCCGCGGGCGACGACTACGAGGTGCGCGCCGACGGGGTGTTCCTGCGCCGGGCCCTGCACGACATGCGGGACGATCCGCTCGGCACGGTGCTGCGCGACCTGCGCAAGGCGGTCCTCCTGCTGGGTGCCGACCTGCACGATCCCCGCAACCTCAACCCGCTCTACCTCGGCCCCTACCTGGCCGTGGCGGCCCTGGGGGTGGCCGGGTTCGTCCGGTGGCGGCGGGCACAGGCGCCGGGTGAGGTCTGGCTCGTCGGCGGGTACGTCGCCGTCGCGGTCGCGGTACCTGTGGCGTTCTTCGCGCTGGCGCGCTACCGGCTGCCGATCGAGGTGATGCTGGTGATCTTCGCGGCGTCCGCCGCCGCTACGCTCGCAGACATGCCTGGAGTGCCCGAGCGCCGCACCGTGAGCGAGGTCCCCGCCTGATGGCCGCGGTCGTCGGCGTCGTCGTCTTCCCCGGCTCGAACTGCGAGCTCGACGTGGTCGAGGCCGTACGCGAGGCGGGCGGCGAGGGCCGCCTGCTGTGGCACGGGGACGCCACGATCCGCGGGGTCGACGCGGTGGTGCTCCCCGGCGGGTTCGCCCACGGCGACTACCTGCGTCCCGGCGCCATCGCCCGGTTCTCGCCGGTGATGCAGGCCGTCGGCGCCCACGCCGCGGCCGGTGGGCCGGTGGTGGGCATCTGCAACGGCTTCCAGGTGCTGTGCGAGGCCGGGTTGCTGCCCGGCGCGCTGCAGAAGAACGCCGGGCTCAAGTTCCTGTGCCGCCCGGCCCGGCTGCGCGTGACCGCCGGCGACACGGCGGTCACCCGGGGGGTCGAGGTCGGCACCGAGCTCGACATCCCGCTCAACCACTTCGAGGGCAACTACACCTGCGAGCCCGAGACGCTCGCCGAGCTGCGGGCCGACGACCGCGTGGTCATGCGCTACGTCGACAACCCCAACGGCTCGGTCGACGACATCGCCGGCGTGTGCTCGGCGGCGCGCAACGTCGTGGGCCTCATGCCCCATCCCGAGCGTGCGAGCCACCCCCTGCTGGGCTCGACCGACGGCCTCGTGCTGCTCCGCTCGCTGCTGGTCACCGCCGGCGCCCTGGCCGTCTGAGAAGCCGGGCGGACAGGCCGCTCGCCACGGCCTACGCGCGGCGATTCAGGTGCCGCGAACGATCCCGGCCTTGTCGAGCACGTTGGCGGGCACGCCGAGCTCACGCCAGGCGGAATACGAGATCCCCTTGCGCTCGCTGTACGGCGCTGCGGACTTGATGAAGTCCTTTTCCAGTTGGTTGAGGTCGACCTTTGACACGCTGGCTTCGAGCGCGGTCGTGAGATCGTTGCGCTCCTGCACCAGGTGCAGGCGCTTGAGTGGCTCCGCCGCCGCGATCTCCGATTCCACGACCGCAAGCCGCTTCTTCATCGATTCCGGTGTGCGCTTGCGGCCCCGTCGGGGCTTGTGGGCTTCGAGTGCTTCGAGGTAACGCCTGACAGCACGACCTTGGTCCCGTCCCTCGGCGAGTGCCGCCTTGTGTTCTGTGCTCATCGGAGTGCGCTTGCGCGCCGACTCGGCCATGCCCGGAATCATATTTCCCTTTGAAGCGAAATGCCCATTCACGGGTAACGCACGCCACGAGGTCGCCGCCGCCGGCGCCGTGCTTCGCCTCGCCGGGGGTCGCCTAAGGACTCGAGCGGGTAGGTCTCCTAGGCGCGTGTCACCGTGCTGCGCTGCCGGTCGGCCGAGCTGTCAAGCTGGTGCCTCCACACCAAATCGCCACGCGTAGGCCGTGGCGAGCGCCCTATCCGCTCGGCCTCTAACGTGGGCCGGTGACCGCCGACGATCCGATCCACCGGGCCCTGGGGCTCACCGACGACGAGGCCGCCGCGATCGGGCGGATCCTCGGCCGCGCCCCCAACCACCTCGAACTGGCCATGTACGCGGTGATGTGGTCCGAGCACTGCTCGTACAAGTCGAGCAGGCTGCACCTGCGCCGCCTGCCGACCGAGGGCCCCGCCGTGCTGGTCGGTCCCGGCGAGAACGCCGGGGTGGTCGACGCCGGCGACGGCATCGCCGTGGCGTTCAGAATCGAGAGCCACAACCACCCCTCCGCGATCGAGCCCTATCAGGGTGCCGCCACCGGCATCGGCGGGATCTTGCGCGATGTGTTCACCATGGGGGCACGGCCCATCGCCTTGATGGACCCGCTGCGCTTCGGCCCGTTGTCGGATGCGCGCAGCCGGTGGATCGCGGAAGGTGTCGTCTCCGGCATCAGTGGCTATGGCAACTCGGTGGGTGTTCCCACCGTTGGTGGGGAGATCGTCTTCGACGAGACCTATCAGGACAATCCGTTGGTCAACGTCTTCTGCCTGGGGGTCCTGCCGGTCGAGCGCCTTGTCCTGGGCCGGGCGTCGGGCGTTGGCAACCTGGCGGTGCTCTTCGGTTCGACCACGGGACGCGACGGCATCGGCGGTGTTTCGGTGCTGGCCTCGGCCGGGTTCGGCGACGACGCGGCCGACGCCGCCAAGCGTCCGAGCGTGCAGGTGGGCGACCCGTTCGAGGAGAAGCGTCTCATCGAGGCCTGCCTCGAGATGCTCGATGCCAACCTCGTCGTCGGCATCCAGGACCTCGGGGGCGCCGGGCTCACCTGCGCCACCAGCGAGACCGCCAGCCGCGGTGGCGTCGGCATGGACGTCTACGTGTCGGAGGTCCCCCAGCGCGAGGCGGGCATGGAGCCCTTCGAGGTGCTCACCAGCGAGAGCCAGGAGCGCATGCTGGCCATCGTCGAGCCCGAGCACCTCGACGACCTGCTGGCGATCTGCGCCCGGTGGGACATCACGGCGGCGGTGGTGGGCACGGTGACCGCCGGCGGTGCGCTGCGCGTCCTCGACCGGCCCGACGGCGAGGTGCTGGCCGAGGTCCCGGCGGCGTCGCTGCACGAGGACGCCCCGCTGCTCGACCGGCCCCGGGCCGAGCCCGCCGACCGGGCGGCGCGGCTGGCCGCCTCGGCCGACGACGCCCTCGACCCGCCGGCCGACCTCGGCGCCGAGCTGACCGGCATGCTGTGCGACACCTCGTGGGTGTCGAGCCAGTACGACCACCAGCTCTTCCTCAACACGGTCGAGGGGCCCGGCGGCGACGCGAGCGTGTTGCGGCTCAAGCACCCGGTCACCGGCCTCGACACCGGGCGGGGCCTGGCCCTCACCGCCGACGGCAACCACCGGTGGTGCGCCCTCGACCCCCGCCGGGGAACCGCCCTGGTGGTGGCCGAGGCCGTCGCCAACCTCGCCTGCGTCGGGGCCCGCCCCCTGGCGCTGGTCAACTGCCTCAACTTCGGCAACCCGACCCACCCCGAGACCATGTGGCAGCTCTCCGAGGCGATCGACGGCATGGCCGAGGCGTGCCGGGGCCTGTCGCTCCCCGTCGTGGGGGGCACCGTCAGCCTCTACAACGAGAGCCGCGGCCGGGACATCGACCCCACGCCGGTGGTGGCGGTCGTGGGCATGATCGACCGGTTGGCGGCCCCGCCGCCGGGGGCGGGCCTGGTGGACGGCACCCGCATCCTGGTGCTCGGGGCCGACCCGGACACGCTGTCGGGGTCGCGCTGGGCCTGGCGCCAGGGTCACCGGGCCGGCGCGCCGCCGGCGCTCGACCTCGGCGCCCACGCTGCGGTGTGCGACCTGGTGCGCGGCCTGGTGACCGACGGGCTGGCGCTCGGCGTGCACGACACGGCCGACGGCGGCCTGGGCCTGGCGCTGGCCGAGATGGCGGTGGGGAGCGGCGTGGGGTTCCGGGTGGCGGCGCCCGAGGGATCGTCCCTGCGCTGGCTCCTGGGGGAGTCGCCGAGCCGGTTCGTGCTGGCGGTCGACCCGGCCGCCATCGGCGAGATCCACCGCCGCCACACGGCGGCCGGCGTGCCGGCGGCCATCGTCGGCGACGCGGGCGGCGACCGGCTGGTGGTCGAGGGCTCGGGCGACCTCGCCGGCGGGGTCGACGTCGCGCTGGCCACGGCGACCGAGGCGTGGCGCGGGGCCCTGCCGTCGCTCCTGGGCCACGGCACCACCCAGGGGTGAGACGGGCGGCCGGCGGCCCTACCGCCGCGGGCTGGTGTCGGGTGCCTCGGCCACCCGGCGGGGCGCCTGGTCGGGGGTGACGGGCTCGCCCGCCCGGCCGTCCATGCCGAGCGCGCCGATCAGGCCGGCCTCGGCCTCGTCGATGGCGACGTCGGGCTGGATGTCGTGGACGATCCTCCACATGACCTTGTCGAGGACGAAGAACTTGGCCAGCCACAGCACCCCGAACCCGGTGAGCTGGGCCACCGAGTTGACGACGGTGGAGTCCCACCGGTTGTCGGCGTAGTTGACGGCGAGCAGCGACAGGATCATGCCGAGGGCGGACATGACCCAGAACGGGACGACCTCGCCCCACAGCCGGTTCTTGCCGGTCTGGCTCCAGGTCCACCGGCGGTTGATCAGGTAGTTCGGCACCGCGCCGGCCGACACCGAGACGAGGTTGGCCGGGATGGCCTCCCAGCCGAGGGCGCCGTCGAAGATCCAGAAGACCGGCTGCCCGATGCTGACCGCGACGACGGACGCCGCCGAGTAGCGGAACAGCTTCCTGACCGTAGGAGATCGCAGGTCCAACGCCATCGGACCGGCAGCGTAGGTGACGGCGCCCCCCGGCGGGGCACACCCGGGGCCGCGCCGGCCGGTGCACGAGGGCCGGTTCGCCGCATCGGGGGTCGACCAGGGCAGAATGAGGCACGTGATCGACGCGCAACGCCTGGGGTCGCCGCGATGACAGCACCCGTCGACGACGGCGACGACCGACCGAAGGAGGCCTGCGGGGTCTTCGGCGTCCATGCGCCGGGCCAGTCGGTCGCCCACCTCACCTACCTGGGGCTGTTCGCGCTCCAGCACCGGGGCCAGGAGGCGGCCGGCATGGCGGTGAGCGACGGCGAGCAGCTCACGGTGGTCAAGGACCAGGGCCTCGTGGCCAGCGTGTTCGACGACCGCACCCTGGCCGGGCTCCACGGCCACCTGGCCATCGGCCACTGCCGCTACTCGACCACCGGCTCGTCCACCTGGCGCAACGCCCAGCCGGCCTACCGCAGCGTGGGCGAGCACATGTTCGCCCTCGGTCACAACGGCAACCTCGTCAACACCGAGTCCCTGGCGGCCGAGGCCGGCATGCTGGAGGGAACGGTCACGAGCGACAGCGACCTGGTCGCCGAGCTGGTGGCGAGCGAGCTGGCCGCGGCCGGCGACGGCGACCTGGCCCGCGCGGTGGCCGCCGTCGTCCCCCGCCTGGAGGGCGCGTTCTCGCTGGTGATCCTCGACGAGCGCAGCATCATCGGCGTGCGCGACCAGCACGGCTTCCGGCCGCTCTGCCTCGGCCGGCTGGAGGGCGGCCCGGACGCCGGGTGGGTCCTCGCCTCCGAGACCCCGGCGCTCGACATCGTCGGCGCCGAGTTCAAGCGCGAGCTGGAACCCGGCGAGATGGTGGTCCTCGACGGCGCCGCCGAGGGGCCCCGCTCCGTCTACCCGTACGGCGACGTGGGTCGCGACCCGCACCTGTGCCTGTTCGAGTTCGTCTACTTCGCCCGGCCCGACAGCCGCCTCTACGGCCAGAGCGTCCACCAGGCCCGCATCCGGATGGGCGAGCAGCTCGCCCACCAGGCGCCGGCCGTGGCCGACATGGTCATGGGCGTCCCCGAGTCGGGCGTGCCGGCAGCGGAGGGCTTCGCCCGTGCCAGCGGCATCCCGTTCGGTCAGGGCCTGGTGAAGAACCGCTACATCGGCCGCAGCTTCATCGCCCCCAGCCAGGAGATGCGGGCGCGGGCCGTGCGGATGAAGCTCAACCCCCTGCGGGAGAACGTCCGGGGCAAGCGCCTGGTGGTCGTGGACGACTCCATCGTCCGGGGGACGACGCAGCGCCAGCTCGTGCGCATGCTGCGCGAGGCGGGGGCCGCCGAGGTCCACCTGCGCATCACCTCGCCGCCGGTCAGGTGGTCGTGCTTCTACGGCATCGACACCGGCGACCGCAGCGAGCTGCTGGCCCACAACCTCGAGCTCGACCCCATCCGCGAGTACTTCGACGTCGACTCCCTGGCCTACCTCGACCTCGACCGCCTGGTCGCCGCCACGGGGGCCGAGGGCGGCGGGTTCTGCGACGCGTGCTTCACCGGCCACTACCCGGTGGACGTGCCGGTGACGCTGCGCAAGCACGTGCTGGAACACGACGTCATGCCGACGAGTGAGCAGATCGTCCAGCCCGCGCTCGACGGCTCCACCGCCTGATGGGCGAGTCGTACCGCGGCGCCGGGGTGGACATCGCGGCCGGCGAGGCGGCCGTCGACCGGATCAAGGCCAAGGTGCGGTCGACGTACCGGCCCGAGGTGCTGAGCGACATCGGCGGCTTCGGCGGCCTGGTCACGCTGCCGCCGGGCTACCGCGAGCCCGTGCTGGTGTCGTCGACCGACGGCGTCGGCACCAAGGCCATGGTGGCGAGGGCGGCCCGGCGCTACGACACCATCGGCATCGACCTGGTGGCCATGTGCGTCGACGACATCGTCTGCCAGGGTGCCGAGCCGCTGTTCTTCCTCGACTACATCTCGGTCGGCACGCTCGATCCCGACCAGATCGACGCGCTGGTCGGCGGCGTGGTCGACGGCTGCCGCCGGGCCGGGTGCGCCCTGGTGGGCGGCGAGATGGCCGAGCATCCCGGCGCCATGGAGCCGGGCGAGTTCGACCTGGTCGGCTTCGTGGTCGGGGTGGCCGAGCGCGACCGCCTCCTCACCGGCGAGACGGCCCGGGCCGGCGACGTCCTGGTGGGCCTGCCGTCACCCGGCCTGCGGTCCAACGGGTACTCGCTGGCCCGGTGGGTGCTGTTCGACCGGGCGGGCCTGGCCCTGGAGGACGAGCTGTTCCCGGGCCGGACGGTGGCCGACGAGCTGCTGGTGCCCTCCGTGATCTACGCCCCGGCGATCGGCCGGCTGCTGGGTGACGTCGACGTGCGGGCCGTGGCGCACGTCACCGGCGGCGGCATCGTGGGCAACGTGCCCCGGGTGCTGCCGCCCGGGGTCGACGCCGAGATCGAGCGGTCGGCGTGGGAGGTCCCGCGCGTGTTCGGCGAGATCCAGCGCCGGGGCGACGTCAGCGACGAGGAGATGGCGCGGGTGTTCAACCTGGGGCTGGGGATGGTCGTGGCCGTGCCCCCCGACGACGTGGCCCGCACGCTCGGCCTGCTGGCCGAGGCCGGCCACGCGGCGGTCGAGGTCGGGCGGCTGGTGGCGGCGCGGGGCGAGGGGCGTGAGGTGCGGCTGTCGTGACCACGCTGGTCGACCACCTGCTGGCCCACTCGGTCCGGCGCGGCGACTTCGTGCTCAAGTCCGGCCGCCGCAGCCCGTGGTTCATCGACGCCAAGCAGACCACCTGCCGGCCCGAGGGCATGCTGCTGGTGGCCGACGCGCTGCTCGCCGTCCTGCCCGACGACGTGACCGCCATCGGCGGCCTGACCATGGGCGCCGATGCGGTGGCGTTCGCCACGGCCGGCATCGCCGCCACGCGGGGCCGCGGGCTGCGGGCCTTCAGCGTCCGCAAGGAGGAGAAGGATCACGGCGCGGGCGGCCGGGTGGCCGGGGCCCTGGAGCCCGGCGACCGGGTCGCCATCACCGAGGACGCGGTGACCCGAGGCGTGTCGATGCTGGAGGCGGCGGAGGTGGTGCGGGCCTGCGGCGCCGAGCCGGTGCTCCTGGTCCCGGTGGTCGATCGCGGCGGCACGGTCGAGGCGCTCGCGGCCGAGGCCGGCCTGCCGCTGCGAGCCCTGGTCACGGCCCCCGAGCTGGGCTTCCCCTACGAGCGCGACGTGGGCTGATCTCGTGCCGGGGCTTAGAGGCCGAGCGGATAGGGAGCTCGCCACGGCCTACGCGTGGGGATTTGGCGTGGAAGCACCAGCTCCACAGCTCGGCCGACCGGCAACGCAGCACGGTGACACGCGCCGGCGTGACCTATCCGCTCGAGTCCTTA
>DASSGC010000550.1:0-12505 GCA_035693765.1 Acidimicrobiales bacterium | reverse complement strand
GGGGGCCCATCGTCCCCCGGCGCCGAGTGGCCGGGATCACCCGTGGCCGAGGTCCAGGCCCCGGCGGCGGGAGGACCGGGCGCGCCCGGCCCGCCCCCGACCTCCCCCGCCTACTCGGCGCCGGTGTCCGCGGCCTACGCGCCCGACTACGCACCGCCGGACCCGCACCACCGGCCTCCGGCCACGGCACCGCCCCCGCTCGTCGCCCCGCCCACCCGTGAGAAGCGCGGCGGCGGCCGGCGGAGCCTGCTGCTGGTCGGCGCGGCCGTGGCGGTCGTCGCCGCCATCGTGGCGGGGTTCGTGGTCACCCGGTCGGGCGACGACGACCCGGGGCTGTCCTTCGGCGAGGTCGGCGCCGCGTCCGGCAGCGCGGTCGTCCGCACCGCGCCCGGCGAGGACGCCCGGCCGCTCGAGGAGGGGGAGGTCGTGCTCGCCGGCTGGGAGGTCGAGGCCACCGGCGGCGCCGTGGCCGTCGAGCTCGCGGAGGGTGGCGTCCTCCGCTTCGACACCGGCGCCACGGTCACGTTCACCGACCTGTCCCGCGACCCCGAGACCGGCGAGACCAGCGGCGAGCCCGAGCCGGTGATCGAGGTCGAGGGCGGCCGCACGTGGTTCAACCCGGCCGGGGAGGCGGCGACGGCCGAGATCCCGCTGCGCCTGCCCGACGGGGAGCTGACCAGCGACGGCAACCCCGTGGCCGTCGACTGCTCCGGGTCGTGCATGGTCGAGGCGCCGGCCGGCGGCGTGACCCTCACCACCGGCGAAGCGGAGCTGACCCCCGCGCCCAACGAGGTCGTCACGATCGAGGGCGCGGGTACCCTCGACCTCAACAGCGAGAACGCGCCGTCGGCCTGGGCCCAGCAGAACCTCGACGCCGACGCCGAGGCCGACCTGCCCGAGCCCGAGGCGGTCGACACCGGCGGCGTGAAGGCGCTCGGCGCCGCGGACGGCACCTACTTCGTCACGCTCACCGTGACCGGCCCGCCCGGGGGCGATGGCATCCCCGAGGACCTCAAGTACCAGCAGGGCGAGGTCTTCAACCTGTCGCTGGTCGTCGACGGCGCGGCGTGCAGCGAGCCGCCGTGCGACGTGAGCGTGTCCGCCAACGACGGTGCCAGCGGCACGGCGCACGTCGAGTCGGCGGCGATCTCGCTCGACTTCACCCAGCCCATCGACTGCTTCGACGAGACCTTCACGACCGTGGTCGTCCCCAACATCGGCACCACGACGGTGCACGGCGACCTCGAGGTCACCGGCGCCCGCCAGGACGGCGACCGCTGGGTGGCCACCTCGTTCGAGGGCACCGGGACCCTGGGCGCCACGCTCAGCACGGCCTGCAACGAGGGCGAGGTGCTCGGCACCGCCACGTCGCCCATCACGATCTCCGGCAACCTCAGCGGCTGACCGAGCCGCAGGGGTGCCCGCACGCGGCGGGGGGGCCCGGTCGACCGGCGACCGGACCCCCCGCGCGCTCGGGCTGACCGGGCTCAGGCCGAGAGGAGGATGGCGTCGCCCTGGCCGCCACCGCCGCACAGCGCGGCAGCACCGAGCCCGCCGCCCCGACGCCTCAGCTCCAGCAGGATCGTGAGCGCCAGGCGCGTCCCCGACATGCCCACGGGGTGGCCGAGGGCGATCGCACCGCCGTTGACGTTGGTGATCTCGTCGGTGATGCCGAGCTCGGCCATCGACGCCACGCCCACGGCCGCGAACGCCTCGTTGAGCTCGAACAGGCTGACGTCGCCCACCGACCGGCCAGCCGACGCCAGCGCGGCGTTGATGGCCCGCGACGGCTGGTTGAGCAGCGACGGGTCGGGCCCGGCCACCTGGCCGTAGCCGACGACCTCGCCCAGCGGCTCGACGCCCAGCCGCTCGGCCACCGCCTTGGACACGACCACCACGGCCGCCGCGCCGTCCGAGATCTGCGAGGCGTTGCCGGCGGTGATGTTGCCGGCCTTGTCGAACGCGGGCCGGAGCCCGGCCAGCGACTCGACGGTGGTGCCGGGCCGCACGCCCTCGTCGGTGTCGACGATCACCGGGTCGCCCTTGCGTTGCGGCACCGCCACCGGGACGATCTCCTCGGCGAAGCGGCCCTCCTTGATGGCGGCCGCGGCCCGCTCGTGCGACTTGGCGGCGAGGTCGTCCTGCGGCTCGCGGGCGAGACCGGCCGAGGCCGCATACCTCTCCGTGCCCGCGCCCATGGCCACCTGGTCGAACGCGCAGAACAGCCCGTCGTACATCATCGAGTCGACCACCGACTTGTCGCCCAGCCGGTAGCCCTCACGGGCGCCCGGGAGCAGGTACGGGGCCTTGGTCATCGACTCCATGCCGCCGGCCACCACGATCTCCGCCTGCCCCGACTGGATGAGCAGATCGGCCAGGAAGATGCTGTTGAGACCCGACAGGCACACCTTGTTGACGGTGGTGGCGGGCACCGTCATGGGGATGCCGGCGTTGACGGCGGCCTGGCGCGACGCGATCTGCCCGGCGCCCGCCTGCAGCACCTGGCCCATGAACACGTAGTCCACCTGGTCGGGCTGCACCCCGGCCCGCTCGAGGGCGGCCTTGATGGCGAAGCCGCCCAACTCGCTGGCGGCGAAGCCGCCCAGCGCTCCGGAGAGTTTGCCGATGGGCGTGCGGGCACCCGCCAGGATCACGGAACCAGCCATGGTGGCTTCCCCTATGTTCGTGGGACGTCTCGGACGTCGCCGAGCCTACCGACGTGCCCCGGCTCGACCGAAGTCCGAGGTCACCCGACCGCCGACCGCGCCGGCCCGGCGCCCGGGGACAGGACCGGGACGCGGGCCGGCGCGTCGGCGACACCGCCTGACCCGGAGTCAGGTGGTGGCGGCCCCCGTCCCCGCAGCGGCCGGGGTCGGCGCCATGGCCTCGGTGGCCTCGCGGACCACCTCCTCGACCGCGACCGGCGTCTCGTCGCCCGCGGCCCGGGCGAGCCGGCGGAGGGCGACCAGGGCCACCAGGTAGACCGCCATCGACAGCGCCAGCACCACGTTGAAGCCGACGACCATGGCGATGATCGTGGTCAGCACCGAGCCGATCACCGACGCGAAGCCGTTGACCGCCCAGCCCCAGGCCACGTACTGCTCGCCGTACTCGGTGAGCGCCGAGACGGCCCCGAGCCCGAGCGGCATGAACATGCCGAGGAACACGCCGAGCGGCGCCAGCACGACGAACGCGACGAGCACCCGCACCGCCAGCGGCGTCGTCAGCAGGGCGTCGGTCAGCATCGGCAGCAGGAACAGGTAGGCCAGCCCGAGCACCACGACCGCGGGGGCCAGGAACTTGGGCACGTCCAGCAGCCGGCCCTTCACGCGGGCGCTCAGCAGGGCGCCGACCCCGGTGAAGATCAGCAGCGACGCCAGCGTCACCGTCAACGAGTACGTGGGGAAGCCGAGGAACAGGATGAGGCGCTGGATGAGCGTGATCTCGAAGAACATGAAGCCCAGGCCGAGCGCGGAGAAGTAGAGGGCCGAGGTGCCCTTGCGGGGCAGCGCCTTCCACTCCCTGCGCAGGGTGACGAACGGCAGCAGCAGGAACAGGGCGGCCAGCACGGCGGTGATGGCCAGCAGCAGCAGGATGACCCGCTCGCCGATCGAGTCCTCGGGGTCGGCGCGGTCGATCGGATCGCCGAAGTTCCTGATCACGTCGCCGAACCGGGCGAAGTGCCAGAAGAACGGCCCGTCGTCGCTGATCGCGTCGACGTCGAAGGGGTACGAGTCGAGGAACGCCCGCTGCTCGTCGGGCGGCAGGGTGAGCGCCTTGGTGACGGTGTTGTCCTGCGGCTCGCCCGGGAGGTAGCGGATCGTGTTGCCGTCGATCTGCTCGCCCTGGTCGCGGAACGCGGCGATCTCGTCGGGGGTGAACGGCGTGCGCTTGATCAGCACGGTGGAGAGCGTCGACGAGCCCCCGCTGCCGGACGTGGCCACCAGCACGTGCTCGGCCGGGTCGTCGACGCCGTACTCCTCCAGCGCGGCCCGGGCCGTGGCCACGTAGCGGGTGGTGCGGTTGGGCTTGGCGTCGAAGTTGATCTCGCCGAACTGGGTGGCGACGATCCCGTCGTCGGCGAGGTGGTCGAGGCTCTCCTCGATCGTCTCGCGGGTGTACAGGTAGCTCTCCGAGAGGACGAACGCACCGGCCGTGGCCGCGTTGGTGGCCGAGTAGCTGTCGGGCGCCGGGTACCAGATGAGGCCGTACTCGTCGTCGCTGCGGGCCAGGTACGACCGCCCGTCGCCGTTCACGTAGTTGACCCCGGGCTGGTCGGCGACGTGGCCGCCGAAGTCGGCGTAGGTGTCGGTGACGAGCTTGTGCGTCAGGGGGTTCAGCTCGATGGCGTCGATCCGCTCGGCGCCGAAGTACAGGGAGGCCAGGATCTCGTGGCCGCCGGCGGCGCCGATGATCATGACCCGCCCCGGGCTCTCCTCGGGGGTGGCGAACGGGTAGGAGCGGGGGTCGCCGTCGAAGTTGTAGATCTCGTCGCCGAGGCTGTCGACGTCGCCGTCCCACGGCTTGATGACCGAGCCGAGCATGCCGTCGTGGTTGAGCAGCAGCCCGTTCGGGAGCATGGCCGTGTCGATGCGGAAGATCGGGCTCCACTCCGAGAAGTCGGCCCCCTCGACCCTGCTCTTGTCGTCGTCGGGGCGGACGTCGGGCAGCACGCTCGACCCGACGACGCACACGAGGAGCGCGGCGGTCAGGACGCCGCCGACCGGCAGCAGGCGGGACCGCATGCGGACGGCCATCAGCACCGCCACGGCGGCGAGCAGGGCGGCCGCCAGCGCGATGGTGCGGGGCGGCCCGATGGTGGAGATGAGGGCGACCACCACCGCGCAGGCGATGCCGGCGCCCACCAGGTCGGCGAAGTAGAGCTTGCCGATGCCCTCGGTCTTGCGGGCGAACAGGGTCGACACCATCACGCCGACCCAGACGAACGACCCGAACAGGGTCACGCAGATGATGACCAGCTTGGCCAGGTTCTCGAACGAGTCGCGGGTGCCGTAGTCCCAGATGGCGAGCGATGCGACGGGGATGCGGGCGACGATGACGTAGCCGACGATCACGCTGGCGGCCCCGACGAGCGAGCCCACGACCAGGATGCGGTCGGTGCTGGCCCGCTTGAGCCGGCCCGAGATCGAGGTGACGACGCTGCCGCAGCCGATGCCCAGCAGGGCCAGGCCGATGACCAGGTACGTGTAGTAGTAGAAGAGCTTGAAGGAGACGACCCGCGTGTAGCTGATCTCGAGCAGCAGCGACGCGAAGCAGATGAGGAAGATCTCGAGGTGGTAGCCCCGCTCCCGTGGCGTGCCGCCGGGTGCGGGCGTCGGCCCTGGTGACTCGTTCACTTCTGCCTCGTCTGTGTCCGACACGGTCGAACCGGCCATCGATCGCTTCCCCCTCGACTACGGCTCAGGAGCGCCCGTCCCGGCCTACCCGGGAGTGCCACCGTCGGCGCACTGTCTACCGCGGTCGGCGATGTGGTGGCGATGCGGTGGGGAAGCGCACCTCCGCGCGGGCGGCTCCCCAGCCAGGGGAAGAGACTAGCCAGTAACAACTGTCGACGTCCCAAACCCGGTCCGTCGAGGCTTGGGCGCAGCGAAGGCGGGCCACTACGTTGACGGCCCATGCAGGAGATCCTCGAGGCCATCGAGGGGGGAGCCCCCGGCGACGAGATCGCCGCTCTCCCCATCCCGGACAGCTACCGAGCCGCCCACGTTCTCCGGGCCGAGCAGGGCATGTGGGAAGGGGTCTCCTCGGAGGACAAGGATCCCCGCAAGTCGCTCCACGTCGGCCACGTCGCCACCCCCGAGCTGGCCCCCGACGAGGTCTACCTGGCCGTCATGGCCAGCTCGATCAACTTCAACACGGTGTGGACCTCCATCTTCGAGCCGCTCCCCACCTTCGGCTTCCTCGAGCGCCTCGGCCGCGAGTCGGCGTGGGGCGCGCGCCACGCCCAGGACTTCCACGTCGTCGGCTCCGACGCCTCCGGCGTCGTGCTCCGGGTCGGCTCGGCCGTGCGCAACTGGCGGCCCGGCGACCGGGTCGTGGTCCACTGCAACTACGTCGACGACCAGGACCCCTCGTCGCACGACGACTCCATGCTGGCCGCCAACCAGCGCATCTGGGGCTTCGAGTCGAACTTCGGCGGCCTGGCCGACCTCTCGGTGGTCAAGGCCAACCAGCTCATGCCCAAGCCGTCGCACCTCACCTGGGAGGAGTCGGCGGTCAACGGGCTGTGCGCCTCGACCAGCTACCGCATGCTGGTCGGCAAGCACGCGGCCCGCATGAAGCAGGGCGACAACGTGTTCATCTGGGGCGCCACCGGCGGCATCGGCGCCTACGCCACCCAGCTCGTCATCAACGGCGGCGGCACGCCCGTCGGCGTCGTGTCGAGCGACGACCGCGCCCGGCTGCTCAACGCCATGGGGTGCGAGAACGTCGTCGACCGGCGGGCCGAGGGCTACAAGTTCTGGAAGGACGAACACACCCAGGACGAGAGCGAGTGGCGCCGGCTGGGCAAGAAGGTGCGGTCGCTCGTGGGCGACGACCCCGACATCGTGTTCGAGCACCCCGGCCGCCAGACGATGGGCGCCTCGGTGTTCATCACCAAGCGGGGCGGCACCATCGTCACGTGCGCCGCCACCAGCGGGTTCATGATCGAGTACGACAACCGCCACCTGTGGATGAAGCTGAAGAGCATCGTCTCCAGCCACTTCGCCAACTACCAGGAGGCGTGGGAGATGAACCGGCTCATCGACCGCGGTGCGATCCAGCCGGTGATGTCGGCCGTCTACCCGCTCGACCAGGTGGGCGAGGCCGCCCGCATCGTGCACCGCAACGAGGCCGAGGGCAAGCTGGCCGTGCTGTGCCTGGCCCCCGAGGCCGGCCAGGGCGTGACCGATCCCGACAAGCGGGAGCGCGTGGGCGAGGACCGCATCACGCTGTTCCAGCGCCACGCCCGCGGCGAGCTGTAGAGGCCGAGCGGACAGGGCGCTCGCCACGGCCTACGCGTGGGGATTTGGCGTGCAAGCACCAGCTCGACAGCTCGGCCGACCGGCAACACAGCACGGTGACACGCGCCGGCGTGACTGTCCGGGCACGCTCTTGGTCGGGCAGGTGGTTCAGGCGGCCAGCGCCGCCACGATCCGGGGGTCGGCGCAGGCCGCGGCGAACGCGTCCAGCCGGCGCCGGATGTCGCGCCCCAGCAGCCACGCCCCGATGCGGTCGGCCACCGGGGCCAGCCAGCCGGGCCGGATCGTGAAGGTGTAGCGCCAGGTCGCCTCGGTGCCGCCGTCCGCGGCGGGCGCGAAGTTCCAGCCCCCGGAGAACGTGCGGAAGAACCACGGCCCGGTCACCATGCGCATCCCGACATGGCCGGGCGGCCGGAACGTCACGTACTCCGACACCATCGTCAGCCGGTGGCGCGACCGGGTCCAGGTCCGCACGCCCTTGGCCGCGCCGGTGGCGCCGCCGAGCAGGCGCTGCTCCCGAACGAACGGGTCCCAGCGGTAGCGCAGCTCCCCGTAGGTCTGCGACAGGGCGAAGGCCCGGGCGGGATCGAGCGGTACCGTCACGGTCGACTCGACGCGGGGCATGGGCCCCAGTGTCGCGTCTCGACGCCGGCGCGGCGGGTCGCGCGCGGGCGCATCAGCCGGTCTCGACGATCGCGCCCCCGGCCGCCGCCGAGGCGTAGATGGCGTCGACCACGCGGTGGGCGGGCAGCGCCTCGGCGAAGCTCGGGTGGGCCGGCGTGCCGTCGCGCACCGCCGCCAGGAACGCGGCGGCCGAGTTCACGGTGGCCGTGTCACCCGATTCGGCCACGGCGACGGCCAGCTCGTCGCCCGACAGGACCTGCTCCTCCTCGCCGGTGAACCGCCACCGGACGGGGCCGTGGAAGTCGCCCTCCAGCGCGGCGTACAGGCGGGAGCAGAACACCTCGACCCGGCGCAGGCTCGGCCGCTCCAGCACGTCGTGCCACACCGAGGTGAGCGTGGCGGTGGCCCCGCCGGCGAAGTCGAGCCGGGCGACCGCGACGTCGTCGATCCGGTCGTGGCCGTGGACCTCGCGGACGGTCCCGCTCACCGACCGCACCGGTCCGAGCATCCAGCCGAGGATGTCGACGTCGTGGATCGAGTGCTCCAGCAGGGTGCCCCGCCCCGCCCGCGTGGCGTCGGTCCGCCAGGTCGAGCCGTAGATGCCCTGATCGGGGATGTACTGGTCGTCGCGGAACACCACGGCCAGCACCTCGCCGGCCCGTGCGTCGCGCACCAGGTGGCGCAACCACCGGAACGACGGGAGGAACCGCAGCACCAGCCCCACCTGGTTGACCACACCCGCCGACTCGACCGCGTCGACCATGCCGGCGACCGTGGGGGCGTCGGCCGCGAGCGGCTTCTCGCAGAAGACCGCCACGCCCGCCGCGGCGGCCTTGCGCACCAGGCGGGCGTGCTCCGAGGTCCACGCGGTGACGTACACGGCGTCCACGAGGCGGGGCAGCTCGTCCTCGCCGACCGCCGCGCACGCCGGGTGCCCGGCGGCGAACGCCGCGGCCCGTGCGGCGTCGGGGTCGTGGACGGCCACCACCTCGTGGTCGACCCCGCTCGCCGCCAGCGCCACGGCGTGGTACCGGCTGATGAACCCCGTGCCGTAGAACCCGACCCTGACCGTCATGCCTGGACCCCCTCCTGAGTGTGCGCGGACAGGTCACGTCGCCGTGGGCCACGGTGCTGCGTTGCCGGTCGGCTCACGGGAGGCGCAGGCTAGGTTGGCGGGGTGTTGCTGACCGAGATCGACCACGTCGCCATCGCCGTCAACGACCTCGACGCGGCGATCGCGTACTACCGGGACACCTTCGGCGCCGAGGTCGACCACCGCGAGGTCGTCGCGTCCGACGGCGTCGAGGAGGCACTGCTCAAGGTCGCCGACAGCTACGTGCAGCTCCTCACGCCCACCCGCGACGACTCGCCGGTGGCGAAGTACCTCGAACGCAAGGGCGAGGGGCTGCACCACGTCGGCTACCGGGTCGCCGACTGCGGCGCAGCCCTCGACGCGGTCAAGGCCCAGGGCGGCCGGGTCATCGACGAGGCGCCACGGCCCGGCAGCCGCGGCACCACGGTCGCCTTCGTCCACCCCAAGGGTGCGTTCGGCACGTTGATCGAACTGGTACAGGAGTAAGACACCTGTAACGCAATCCGGCCGGGCAGGCGTCGTACGTTGGCGCAGACGACGCGCACCGAAGATGTGCGCGCGTGAGGACAGGAGAGTCCCGCCCATGGAATCAATGGGTCCTCAGGTGCCGGCCTATCCCGCAACCCTCGAGGTCGACAGGCCCGAGAAGATCGCGAACTGGCGCCCGCTCGTGCACTGGCTGCTCGCCATCCCCCACGCTGTCGTGGTCTACGTCCTCGGCATCGTGTCTGCCGTCGTGGGGTTCATCTCGTGGTTCGCCATCCTGTTCACGGGCAAGCTGCCCGAAGGGCTGGCGAACCTGCAGGCATTGTTCATCCGCTACCAGAACAGGTACACGATCTACGCGTACTTCCTGGTCGAGGAGTACCCGCCGTTCACGTTCGAGACGGTCCCCGCCGATCCCGGGGACTACCCCGGTGTGCGGACCACGGTCGTCCCGCAGTACGAGGACCGCAACCGGCTGACGACGTTCTTCCGTTTCATCCTCGTCATCCCGCACGTGATCGCACTCGGGCTGCTGGGGATCGCGGCCTTCGTCGCCCTCGTCGTGGCGTTCTTCGCCGTCCTGTTCACTGCTCAGTGGCCCGACGGCGTGCGCAACTTCGTCCTCGGTGTGCTGCGCTGGGGCACGAGGGTCAGCGCCTACGCGCTGTTCCTCACCGACGAGTACCCGCCCTTCAGCCTCGACTGAAGCTCCAGGCGCGCCGAGGCGGCCGGGGCTCCTCGCCCCGGCCGCCCGCCGCCGACCGTCATGGTCGCCCTGGCGTACGGGTCAACCGCCGGGCGGGAGCATGACGTTGTCGATCAGGTGCACGGTGGCGTTGGCCGTCTGGATGTCGGGAACGACCACGGTGGCCTGACCACCGCCGACCATGATCGTGTCGCCCTGGGCGGTGATGGGCAGGGTCACGCCGGAGAAGGTCTCGACCTCGGTCGTCGAGGCGAGATCGGCGGCGGACAGCTTCTGGCCGGCGACGACGTGGAAGCCGAGCACCTGCGTGAGGAGGCCGGTCGGGTCGGCCAGGGCGGCGTCGAGCGTCGCCGGCTCGAGCGCAGCGAACGCGCAGTCGGTGGGCGCGAACACCGTCAGGGCCTCCGCCGAGTTGAGGGTGTCGACGAGGCCGGCCTCGCCCACCGCGGTGACGAGCGTGGTGAGCACCGGGTTGCTCGACGCGGCGGTCGCCACCGGGTCGTCGGTCATCCCGGCGAGGGTGCCCTCGTCGGGGCCGGACTCGACGGCGTCGACCAGGGCGTCGGGATCGCAGATGGTGGCCGGGTCGACCGGGGCGCCGCCGGCGGCAGCGTCGGCGGCATCGTCGGCGACGGTCTGGTCGGACGACCCCTCCTCGGCGGCCGGGGGGGCGGAGCCCGCATCGTCGTCGCTGTCCGAACAGGCCGCGGCCAGCAGGGACAGGGCGAACAACGCGGCGAGCGACGTGGCTAGACGGTTGCGGAGCATGTCACGGGTTCCTTCCCGGATCGGGGACGGGGATCGGTGCGCCCGCTCGCTGTCGGAGCGGGCGCGGCCTCGCCCACGGCGGGCGAGATCGGGCCGGCGGGCGGGCCGCCGGGCGGGAGCGGGCGGGCAGCGGGCTCACCCCGCGCGCCCGTCGACGGTGACGACCAGCGACATCCAGCCGCTGGCGCCGTCGGGCAGGGTCTCGGCTCGCTCGCCGGTCTGGGTCTCGCCGGTGCCGTCGACCGCCCGGACGGTGAGGGTGTGCCGCCCGGGGGTGGCATCCCAGTCGAAGCGCCACTGGCGCCACGCGTCGTCGCTCACGGCGGCGGCCAGCTCGGCGGGGCGGAACGGCTCGTCGTCGACCCGGACCTCGACGGCCGTGATGCCCCGGGTCTGGGCCCAGGCCACGCCGCCGACGGCGACCGGGCCGGGGGACACCCGCTCCAGGCTGCGGGGCGTGTCGATGCGGGCCATCGTCTTGATCGGCGCCCGCGTGGCGTAGCCGCGGGGCACCCAGTACTGGTCGAGGGCGTCGAACGTGGTGACCTCGAGCTCGGTCAGCCACTTCGTGGAGCCGGCGTAGCCGTAGATGCCGGGCGTGACGAGCCGGGCCGGGAAGCCGTGGCGCAGCGGCAGCGGCACGCCGTTCATGCCGACGGCGACGAGCGACGGGCGGTCGTAGGCGGCCGCCAGGGGGAACCCGCAGGTGTAGCCGTCGACCGATCGGCCGACGAGCTGGTCGGCGGCACGGGTGGGACGGGCCGCGTCCAGCAGGTCGCGGGTCGGCACGCCGAGCCACCGGGCGTTGCCGACGAGGTCGCCGCCGACGGGGTTGGAGACGCAGGTCATCGTGATGTCGGCCTCGATCAGGCCCCGGTCGAGCAGCTCGTCGAAGGTCAGCTCGAACGGCTCGTCGACCATGCCGGTGACCGACAGGGTCCAGTCCTCGGCCCGCACCTGGGGCACCGTCAGCGCGGTGTCGATGCGGTAGAACTCGGCGTTGGGGGTGACGAACGGGGTCACGCCGGGCACGCCCGCCCCGGCGGCGGCGGGGATGGCGGGCAGCGGCCGGGCCGGGCGGGGCAGGACGACGCCGGCCCGCGACTCGGCGGCGCCGAAGCGGTCCCGCAGCGCCCGCCCGCCCGCGGCGGCGAGGGCGGCCGCGGCCGCCACCCCGGCGGCGAGCCCGAAGAACGCCCGGCGCGATCCCCGGCCGCCGGAGGTGACCGGCACGGGCGCCTCCGGCGCCGCGGCAACCGGCACCGCGGGGGCGGCGCCGGGAACCGGGCGCAGCCCCCGCCGCGCCCGGGGCGGTTGTCCCGCCGGCGCCGGGGCAACCGGCACTGCGGCTGCGCCGGGCGCGGGCGCGGCGGGCAGGGACGCGCCCGCCGCGGGGATCCGCTGCGCCAGCAGCCACAGGACGAGGACGCCGGCGGCGCCGGCCGCGAGGCTCGGCACCGCGGCCGCCGGGCCGGCGTTGGGCGGCCCCAGCGACGCCCCGGCGCCGAGCAGGGCGAAGCCGGCCATGCCGGCGGCCCCGAGGCGGGGGCGCCGGCGTGCGACCACCCCGAGCAGCGCGCCCAGCAGCGCGGACAGCACCAGGGTGCCGGCGACGAGGACGAGCTTGTCGTTGGCGCCGAAGGTCTCGATGGCGAAGCGCTCGAGCGGGCGCGGCGCGCGGTCGATCACCTCGCCGGCGACGGCCTCGACCGGAGACGCCAGCCGGGCGTCGGCGCCGGCCACGAGCTCGCCGATGCCGAGGGCGAAGGCGGCGCCCGCGAGCCCGGCCAGTGCGGCGTGCGGCGTGCCGCCGCGGGCGCGGCGGCACGCGGCGGCGACGCCGGG
>DASSGC010000549.1:0-2238 GCA_035693765.1 Acidimicrobiales bacterium | reverse complement strand
ACCACTCCCCACCCGCGCACCGAACGACACCGCACCACCACTCCCCACCCGCGCACCGAACGACACCGCACCGCCGCGCCCCACCCGCGCACCGAACGACACCGGGCCGCCGCGCCCGACCCGCGCACCGACCGACACCGGGCCGCCGCGCCCGACCCGCGCACCGAACGACGAGGCGGACGCGGTGCCTGCCGGGGCGTCGGGGGCGGCCGGGGCAGCCGACCCGGCCACCCTGGCGCAACCGCCCGCCGGACCGGCGCACCGCCGGGCACCCGCCCGGTGGCGCCGCCGACTCCTGGCCGCCGCGGCGGCCCCGGCGCCCGACGCCGCCGGCGGCACCCGCCGGCCGATGGCCGCGCCCGCGCGGCGGCTGCGCGTGCTGGCGACGACCGGCGGGCTGGCCGGCGCGCTGGGCGCGACCGTGGCGCTGGTCGCCATGGTGGCGGAGAGCGCCGGGCGCGGCGTCGGCGGCGCCGTCGGCCTGGTGCCCGACCTCGCCCCCGACACCCGCACCGGCCAGCTCGCCCTCGCCCGCATCGCGCTGTGCCTGGCCACCGCCGGGGCCGCGGTGCTCGGCCACCGGTGGCGGCGGGGGCCGGAGGCGGTCGTCGCCCTCGGCGTGGCGTCGCTGGTGGCGTGCTCCCTCGCCGGTCACGCCTGGACCGCACCGGACCGCTGGGTGGCAGTGACCGCCGACGTCGCCCACCTCGTCGCCGTCGCCGTCTGGACCGGCGGCCTGGTGGCCCTGCTGGTCACCCTGCCCGGGGCCACCGACCGGGTGCGCCTCGCCACCCGCTTCTCGGCGCTGGCCCTGGCCGCTGTCCCGGTGGTGGCGGTGAGCGGCGCCGTGTCGGGGTGGCAGCAGGTGCGGTCGCTCGACGGCCTGGTGTCCACGGCCTACGGCCGCCTGCTGCTGGCCAAGGTGGCGGGCGTCGCCGTCATGGTCGGGCTGGGCTGGGTGAACCGGTCGCGGCTGGTGCCCGGCATCGAGCGGGCGGTGGCACCGCTCACCCGGTCGCTCCGGGCCGAGACGGCCCTCGCGGCGCTCGTGCTGGCCGCCACGGCGGCGCTCATCCACCAGGCCCCGGCCCGGTCCGCCGCCGGCGACGGGCCGTTCGACACCACCGTGACCGTCGACGGCACGGTGCTGTCGGCCACCGTCGACCCCGCCGACAGCGGTCCGAACGACATCCACCTGTACTTCACGACGGCGCCCGAGGGCAGCGGCGCGGTCGAGCCGCTGGACGTCGACGCGGTGCAGGTCACCGCCGGCACCGCCGACGTCCCCGCCCGGCGCTTGCAGGTCACCCCGATCAGCACCGACCATGTGACCGTGTCCGGTGCGTCCCTGCCGTCGGCAGGCACCTGGACCATCGAGGTGACCGCCGTCCGGGCGGGCCAACCCCTCGTCTACGTCTTCGAGGTACCGATCTCATGACCCTCCGACTCCGCCTCGCCGCCGGCGTCCTGGCCGCCGTCGCCCTGCTCACGGTCGGGGCCGCCGCCCCCGCGACGGCGCACGAGGGCGACGGCGTGGTCACCATCGAGGAGGTCCATCCCGCCGGCGCCTCGGTCCACTACATCGTGCGGGTCACCTGGGAGAACGACGGCCACCCGGCGGCCGACGCCACGGTCACCGCCACCGTCGTCATGCCCGATGGCGAGACGCTCACGCCCGTGGTCCTGGCGCCGGCCGACGACGACGGCCGCTACGCCGGCGCGGTCGAGTACCCCGGAGCGGGCAGCTACACGATCCGCATCACGTCGATCGACCCGACCGGCACGGCGGAGCAGACCGAGGACGTGTCCGCCTCGCCCAGCACCGTGCCGCCCGACGTGACCGCACCGGGCAGCGAGGCGACCACCGCCACCGCCCCCGAGGCCGGCACCGGCTTCGCACCCGCGGACGACGGCACCGGCGACGAGACCGCCGGCGAGACCGGCGACGACGCGGCCGCGCCGGCGGACGACGGCGACGACGGCATGCCCGTCTGGCTGATCGCACTGGCCGCGGTCGTGGTGATCGGCGGCGCGGTGGCGGCCGTCGGCGTGGTCCGCCGCTACCGCGGGCCCGGCACCGGCGGGCGGGGCGGCTCCGGCAACGGCAGCACCGGCAACACCGGCGGTGGCCGCGGGGCCGGCAGCGGCGAGCCCGTCGAGGCCGCCACACCCGCCACGCCTGGCACGCCCGGCACCGACGGATCGTGAACCGGCGCGCGGCCGCCGCCCTTGCGGCCG
>DASSGC010000548.1:0-11026 GCA_035693765.1 Acidimicrobiales bacterium | reverse complement strand
CCGGGAGGCCGGCTCGCCTGCCGCCTCCCCCGTCCTGCGGGCCCGCGCCCGGGCGGCGGCCGCGGCCGCGGCCCGGCGCACACCCCGCCGGCCCGCCCCGGCCTGCTCGTCCTTGCCCGCGCCGTCCTCGGTCCCCGGGCGCCGGCGGAGGTGCCGGTCCATCCACCGCCGGTCGAGCCGCCGGCGGACCACCGTGCGGCTGCGGTCGGTCAGCGACCGCCCCGGCGCACCGTCGGCGCCCGGGGCGCCGTCCCGGTCGCCGCGGGCCAGCCGGCCGGTGAGGGCCATGGCCCCCTTGAGGCTGAAGATGTTGCCCATCCCCAGGTCCTTGAGGGCCCACCGCATGGCCCAGATGGCGGCCACCGGCGCCGCCGCCTGGAGCATGGCCGCGCCCAGGCCGCCGGTCAGCCCCGGACCGCTCGCCGCACCGAACGCCCCGGTCAGGGCTCCGAGGGCGTTGATGACGCTGATCAGCATGAGCAGGATCGCGAGCAGCGACACGAACGCGACCTTGGCGAACAGCGACCCGGCACCGATGCGGGCGTAGCGCCAGAACAGCCGGCGCGCCCCCTCCGACGGCCACATGCCGAGCACCAGCAGCACCGGCAGGGCCACGAAGAACAGCACGGTGAGGAACTGGGCGACGAGCGTGCCGAGGGCGAGGCCGCCGATGGCCCACAGGTAGATGCCGGCGATGACGATGGCCAGGAAGGCGTGGGGCACCGAGGCGGGCAGGTTGTGGCCGTTGAGGGCGAACACCCAGTCGCGGCCGGCGGGCAGGTTCTCGCGGTCGGCCGCCGCGTACGGGGCGACGCTGGCGCCGAACCCGCCCCCGCCGGTGGCCTCCGCCAGCTCCTCGTCGCCGTAGACGGTGAACGCCTCGTCGATGTCGCCGGCCGTGCCGAACTGGAACGGCCCGTCGCCGTCGCGGACGCCCCACTTCGTGCCCCGGGGGTCGGGCTTGGTGGTCCCGGACCCGTCGGTGCCCCACCAGTCGGAGCAGGTCGACGCCCGCGACTCCGACGGCGGCGACCCCAGGTTCCACATCAGCCGGAACTCCGGGTTGACGGCGAACCCGGCCCCCGACAGGTCCGTCAGCCGTCCGTCGTTCTCCTCCTGCAGCCCGCTCCGGTCGGGGTACCAGCCGCAGACCGCCCACGCGACCATGCCGCGGCGGAACTCCTTGTCGTCGTTGAAGCGGCCGAACGGCGCGCTGCCGTCGAGGCCGGGGGCGGGCACGGCGCCGCCCGCCCCGGCGAGCGCCGCGGTCTGGATGGCGGCCTGCTCGCTCGGGGAGACGTCCGACCTGTCCTCCAGCATCCGGCAGTACGACCGCCGGGCCAGCGTCTCGTCGTCACCGAACTGGGCCTCCACCCAGAGGTCGAGGTAGGCGGCTTCCCAGAGCGACGACATGAGCGACGCCAGGTGCGGCTGGAACGCGACGGAGCCACCGCCCCGGCCGCCGCCCCCGCCGTCGAACGAGGCCTGCAGCTCGCCCACGTAGTAGTGGCAGTCGAGCAGGTTGTCGGGCGCGTCCCGGGTGGCGGCGCCCGGCGCGGTCCGGCTGATCTGGTCGGCGACGACGTTGGACATGCCGACGCCCCGCTCGGCCAGCCACGCGGGGCTCCCCGCCCGGGCGTCGCCAGACGGCCCGGGGGCCGCCCGCGCCAGCAGGAACAGCAGCAGGGCCAGGCAGGCGAACGGGCGGACGAGGTCCTTGAGCGGGTTCTCGCCGTCCCGCACAAGCCGGGCCACGATCACGACGACGGCGATGGCCAGCACGAGCAGGCCGAGGCCGGACAGGGCCACGTCGGCCGCCATGGCGTAGCCGTCGTTGACGGGCTGGAGCGGCACCGGGGCCGACCCGCCCCCGGAGCTCTGGCTGAACAGGTCGAAGGCGAGCGCCGTCCGGGTGATCCACTGGAGCATCCGCCACATCAGCCCGGCCATGCCGTAGAGGAACGTCACCAGCGGCTGCATGACGTTGGCCTTGCCGATCTCGCTCGGCCCGTAGTTGCTGTAGAAGCTGTCGGCGTCGTCGGCCCAGCGGTAGAACGGCAGGCAGTCCCAGGCGCCCGTGGCCTGGGCGGCGTCGTCGACGCAGGGACTGGCGTCGGGATCGGGCGCCTGCTGGGCCGCCCCGGCGGGCGCGACCGGCGCGGCCGGCGCCGCCCCGGCCGCGTCGGTGGGCCCGAGCGCCCCGGCGACGACGAGGGCGGCGGCGGCCAGGGCCGGCGCGGCGAGGAGGACGAGGCGTCCGGGCCCTGCCCGCCGGCCGGCCATGGGGGCGGCAGGCACCGCCGTCACCGCCTGCGACCGGGCAGGATCTCTCCCCGCTCCCCGACCAGCGCCGGGTCGATCTCGACGGCCGACGACCGCAGCACCACCCGGTCGCCGCGGGCGATCTCGTCCACCGGGACGGGGCACAGGCCCACGTACAGGCGTCCCTTCCTCCCCCGGTAGTCGACCACGGCACGGCGCGACCACGCCGCCCGCCACAGGTGCCGGACGACCGGCTCGCCGCCCGGCCGGGCGGTGACCGCCAGGCCGCCGGCGGCGGCGCCGAGCGCGACCATGACGGCCAGCAGGTTCCACGACCCGACCAGACCGACCAGCAACGCACCGGCCGGGGCCGCCACCAGGGCGCCGCCGACGACACCGGCCGCCTGGCGCACCGGGATGTTCACCACCCCGCGCCGGATCCGCCACGGCGCCCGGCGGGTCGCCTCGCTGAAGCACACCATCTGGGGGCCGTCGCCGGGCATCGTGGTGCCGACCTCGCCGATCTCGTGCCCTGCTCAGCCGAGCAGTTCGAAGAACCAGTCGGCCAGCGACGTGATCGCAGTGAACCCCAGGTCGGCCAACTTGCCGATGAGGCTGGGGACGAACAGCAGCAGGGCGAACAGGGCGCCGCGGATGGCCGAGCCGAGCGCCTTGGACTTGCCGTCGTCCTTCGACTGCCAGATGGCCTTGATGATCAGGAACGCGACGAGCAGCACCCCGATGCCGGCCATGGCCGAGGTGAGCCAGGGGTTGCTGGCGAAGAAGTCGTCGATCATCGGGCCGGGGCTCTGCTCGCCCGCCGGGCCGGTGGAGGTGCCGGGCTCCTGCAGGAAGCGGACGACGCCGACGGGCCCGTGGTAGGTGATTGCGATCAGGTTCGACACCGTCGGTCCCCTTGGCTCGGAAGCTCCTTCCACCCGGGAGCATTCCGGCCGCGCGCGGCGACCGACGTACGACTACGACGCCCGGTCGCGGTCGAGCTCTGCGTCCCCGACGGTGATGACGGCGACCTCCCCCACGTCGACGACCTCACCCACGTCGTCGAGGACGGGCGGGCGGCGCGGCAGCAGCGCGGCGGCCCCCAGCGCGGCCACGCCCGCCACGGCGGCGGCCACCAGGGCGGCGGTGCTCAGGCCCTCGACGAACGCGCCCCGGGCCGCGCCGGCCAGCGCCGTCGCGGCCGGGCGGGGCAGGTCGCCGGCCACCCGGAGCGCACCGGCCAGGCCGGTGCCGGCGAGGTCGCGCGCGGCGGGCGGAAGGGCGGCCGTGGCCGGGGCCAGCGCGGCGGCGAACCGGCTGGTCACGATCGAGCCGAGGACCGCGATGCCGAGCGCGCCGCCCAGCTCGCGGCTGGTGTCGTTCATGGCCGAGCCGATCCCCGAGCGGCCCGGGGGGACGGCCGCCATGAGCAGGGTCGTGAGCGGGGTGCCCGTGGCGGCGATGCCGGTCGCCATCGGAACGAACGCCAGGTAGAAGAGCGCCAGCGGGCTGTGCGGCGTGAGCTGGGCCATCGCCACCAGCCCGGCGGCGATGAGGCTCAGCCCGGCGCCGACCACGGGCGCCGGACCGAAGCGCTCGACCAGCCGCGGGATCCGGGGGGACACGGTGAGCAGGATGGCCGGCACCGGCAGCAGGATGACGCCGGCCTCCAGCGCCGTGTGGCCGAGCACGAGCTGGAGGTACTGGGTGATGAGGAAGAAGGTGCCGAACAGGGCGAAGTAGGCGAGGGCGATGCCGCCGGAGGCGACGCCGAACCGGCGGTCGCGGAACAGCCGCAGGTCGAGCATCGGCGACCGGGCGGTCAGCTCCCGGGCCACGAACAGGCCGAGCGCGACCCCCGCCGCCGCGACGGCGACCGCGGTGGGCCGCGACAACCAGCCGTGGGTCGGTCCCTCGATGATGGCGTAGACGGCCAGGCCCACCGCCGCGATCGAGGCCAGCGCGCCGGGGATGTCGAGCGGGTGGCCCCCCGGGTCCTTCGATGTCGGCACGAGCCACCGCCCGGCCACGAGGGCGACCACGACGAGCGGCACGTTGACGAGGAACACCGAGCCCCACCAGAAGTGCTCCAGCAGCAGGCCCGAGCCGATCGGCCCGACGGTCCCGCCACCGGCGGCGATGGCGGCCCACACCGCGATGGCCCGCCCGCGCTCCTCGGCGGGGAACACGTTGGCGAGGATCGAGAGCGTCGATGGCATGACGAGGGCGGCGGCGACACCCATCACCGCCCGGGCGGCGACCACCAGCCCGACCGTGGTGGCCGAGGTGGCCAGCACCGCGCCGACCAGGAAGAGCACCAGCCCGGACTGGAGGGCGCCCTTGCGGCCGAACCGGTCACCGAGGGTGCCCGCGGCGAACAGCAGGCCCGCGAACACGAGGGCGTAGGCGTCGACCATCCACTGGAGGTCGCTGGTCGAGGCGTCGAGGTCGCGGGCGATGGCCGGGAGCGCGACGTTCAGGCTGATGTTGCCGACCATGACGATCATCAGGCTGAGGCACAGCACGCCGAGGGTCCGCCACCGCCGGGCGTAGACGTCCGGCGACGGGGAGACGGCGAGCGTGCGGTCGAGGGGGGTGACGGTGCCCGCGCGCGCGTCGGGGGACGGGTCCACGCGGGGCTCCTAGACGGTCGTGCCGGCGGCGGCGGTCGGGGCGGTGGCGGTGCGGGCCGCGCGCAGGGCGGTGCCCCACCAGGCCAGGTCGTCGAGCATGGTCGCGACGGCGGCGCTCGCCTCGGGCGTGCGGGGGCGGCCGGCCTCGTCGAACAGCCCGTGGGCCATCGCCAGCGCCACCGTCTCGCGGACGGTCGCGGCGTGTAGCTCGGCGAACACGGGGCGGAGCTGCTCGACGGCGCGCTGGCCCGCGGCCACACCCCCGTAGGACACGAAGGCGACGGGCTTGCGCCGCCACTCCGTGTACGGGATGTCGATGGCCTGCTTCAGCGGGGCGGGATAGCCGTGGTTGTACTCGGGCGTGACGACGACGAAGGCGTCGGCCCGGCCGATGCGGTCGACGTAGGCCTGCACCTCGGCGCTCCGCCGCCGGGGCAGCGCGGCGGGCAGCCCGACCACGGCGAGGTCGACGAGGTCGAACACCATGTCGGTGCGGGTGCGGGCCTCGCGCAGGAACCAGTCGACGACGACGTCGGCGAAGCGGCCCTCGCGGGTGCTGCCGACGATCACCGCGACGGTGAGGGGCGATGGGGACATGCCGCGGAACGTACGAAGTGAAGTGGACTTGAGGTCAAGGCCCCCGCGTGGTCGGCCGCTCCTCTCAGCCGGCGGTGATGCCGGTCGCCGCGCCGACGAGCCCCGCCATGGCCCGGGCGGCGGCCCGCAGCGGCGCGTCGCTGCGCTCCACCCGGGCGAGCAGCGTGGCCCCCTCGTAGGCGGCCACGACGGTGACGGCGACGTCGCCCGCCGTGTCGGGCGCGGCGCCCGCCCGGGCCAGACCGGTGGCGATGGCGGCGACCATCTGCCGCAGCGCCCGGTCGCAGGCGGCGCGCAGGGCCGCCGAGTCGGCGGACCCGTCGAGCGCGGGCGTGCCGACCGGGCAGCCGGTGGCGAAGTCCGCGTCCGCCAGGCGGCCGGCCATGAAGTCGAACATGAGGCCCACCGCCTCCTCGGGCGGCCGCTCGGCGAAGAGGGTGTCCAGCAGCCCGGCCACCACGTCGCCCACGCCGGCGACCGCGGCGGCGGCGATCTCCTCCTTGCCCCCGGGAAAGTGGTGGTAGATCGAGCCGTAGGGCAGCTCGGCGGCCGCGCTCAGGGCCTTGAGGCCCATGCCGTGGTAGCCCCGGCGGGCGAGGATGTCGCTCGACACCGCGGTGATGCGGTCCTTCGACCCGGAAGGCATCGCGCCAGGCTAGCCCCATAGAACGATCATTCTGTTGGCGCGGCCGGATCAGAGGCGGCGGTACATGACGTGCAGGCCCACGTAGCCCTCCACCGGGTGGAGGAAGCCCTCGGGCACGGTGGCCAGCACGGCGAACCCGAGCGAGCGCCACAGCGCCACCGCCCGCGTGTTGGACTCGACGACGGCGTTGAACACCATGGCCCGGTAGCCGTCGGCGCGGGCCTGGTCGATCACGTGCTCGCCGAGGGCCCGCCCGACGCCGCGCCCGGCGTGGTCGGGGTCGACCATGAAGCCGGCGTTGGCGACGTGGCGACCGGGCCCGCCGTAGTTGGGATGGGTCTCGGCCGAGCCGACCACGGTCCCGCCGTCGTCGACGGCGACCACGGTGCGGCCCGGCGGCTCGTGGAGCCACATCGCCCGGGCGGCCTCCTCGCCCGTGTCGCGGTCCCACACGAAGGTCTCGCCCGCGGCGACGATGCGGCGCAGGAAGCGCCAGATGTCGGGCCAGTCGTCGGGCGCGGCGTCCCGGATCAGCACGGCACGGCGTCGTCGGGGAGCACGCTCATCGGGCCGAGGCTAACGGCGCCCGGCGGGCCGCCGTCCGGGGCTCCTAGAGTCGGCGCCCATGGGGGAGCGACACCCGACGGCGATCGGCGTGGTGTCCGCGTTCGTCGACGCCGTCAACCGGGGGGACGTCGACGGGCTGGCGGCGCTGATGAGCGACGAGCACGAGCTCCGGGTGTTCGACGAACCACCGCTCGTCGGGCGCGGGCCCAACGTCGAGGGCTGGCGGGACTACATCGAAGCGTTCCCGGCCTACCGCATCGTCCCCCACGCCATGGCCGAGCGCGACGGCACGGTGGCCGTCGTCGGCCACACCACCGGCTCGCACCTCCGCCTCCCCGACGAGGAGGAGCGCCGGCTCAGCCTGATCTGGCTGGCCGACGTGGTGGACGGCGCGGTATGCTGCTGGCACCTGGTGCCCGACGACGACGAGAACCGACGGGCCCACGGCCTGCCGTCCCGCGATGCCGGCGCCGGGCGGCCGACCGCGGACGACCACATCGAGCGCACCGAGCGCACCGGGCCGTTCTGGGACGTCATGGCGGGCCGGGCACCCGGGCCGCCCGCCGCCGCGACCCTGGGCTGGGAGCTCCGCGCCGTCGACCCCGACCGGGGGACGATCGAGGTGGGCTACGCCGCCACCGAGGCGTTCACCAACCCGATGGGCAACGTCCAGGGCGGCTTCCTCGCCGCCATGCTCGACGACACCCTCGGCCCCGCGCTCGTGGCCACGCTCGGCCCGGGCCAGTTCGCGCCCACGCTGGAGCTGAAGGTCAGCTTCCTGCGGCCCGCCCGCCCGGGGCGGTACGTCGGGCGGGGGCGGGTCGTCCACCGGGGCGGGACCGTCGCCTTCCTGGAGGGGACGCTGGCCGACGCCGACGGCGTGGTCGTCGCCACCGCCTCGGCGACGGCCCGCATCGTGAAGGTGGAGCTACCCGGCGCCTGAGCCGGCCAGAACGGCCAGCTCGCGGGCGTAGAGCACCGCCTTGAGGCGACCGATCGTCGCGCCGTCCTTGGGCGCCAGCGCGGCGGCCCGGGCGATGGCGGCCGGCAGCACCCGGTCCTCGGGCACCGACTCGTCGACCAGCCCGGCGGCCCGCGCCGCGTCGCCGTCGTGCCGGTGGCCGCTGACCAGCGCCCGCAGCAGGACCTGGCGGGGGTAGCGGGCCTGGAGCAGGGCGTCGAACCCCGGCGACATGGCCATGCCGAGGTCGACCTCGGGGAAGCAGAAGTAGCCGCGGTCGGCCCGCATGACCCGCTCGTCGAGGGCGGCGGCCAGGATCGCCCCCGCGCCGAAGGCATGGCCGTTGACGGCGGCCACGGTGGCACCCGGCCAGGCGAGCAGGCGGGCCAGCACGCCGTCGAGCCGGCGCATCGTGGGGCCGGCCGCGTCGGCGCCGGCCTCGGCCATCCAGTCGAGGTCGAGGCCGTTGCTGAAGAACCGGCCGCTGCCCGTGAGCACCAGCGGGGCGCCGGTCGCCGCCACCGACGTGAGCGCGTCGTCGAGGGCGCCCACCGAGGCGGCGTTGAACCGGTTCTCCTCCGCCTGCATGGTCACGACGTGGACCCCGTCCACGATGTGGATGTCGAGCATCTACGCATCCTCCCCGATGGCGAGCGCACAGCGCGGCTCCGGCCGGCCCCGCACGCCGAGCCCGTCGACGACCAGCAGGGCACCGTCGAGCGGGCTGCGCGCCGCCGTAGAGGGCGCACCACAGCCCGCCCTCGGCGTCGAGCGCGGCGCCGTCGCCGCAGGCGTCGTTGGCCCGGGCGCCCAGGCCGGCGGGCCAGGCCGTCAGCCGCCGGGTGGTGCCGGCGTCGGCGGTCACCTGACGGCGTCGAGCGCCGAGCCGCACAGGCGGACGAGCTCGGCCGACTCGTCGGCGTCGAGCACCGCGTAGTCGCGCGCCGACGCCTGGTTGGCCCGCACGACGTCGGGGTGGAAGAAGGCCAGCGCCGCGGTCACGACCTCGGCGTCGACCTCGCCCAGCACGCCGGCCCGGCCGGCGAAGTAGAAGGCGATGCCCTCGTAGCCGTGCTCGGCGCCGGTCGCGTACGTTGCGGGGTCGAACATGAAGCCCGAGCTCATCCGGCCACCTCGTCACCGGTCATCCCTGCTCCCCTCGTCGGTGTGGGGTCACTATCGCTAGAACGATCGATCTAGTCAATTCCACGCATCTCGCACGACTCATCGCCGGACCGATGAGCTCCGGCGCGGGCCGTCGTTGCACCTTGCGACCACGTCTCACCACCAACGCCCGAAGGATGCCCCGACATGGACATGAAGCCGGACGACGTCATCGCCACCCAGCGCCATCGGCGCGAGCTGCACGTCCACTGCTACCGCATGCTGGCGTCGTTCGACGAGGCCGAGGACGCGGTGCAGGAGACCTACCTCCGGGCGTGGCGCGGGCGCGCCACGTTCGCCGGCGACCAGCAGGTGCGGGCCTGGCTCTACCGCATCGCCACCAACGTCTGCCTCGACGTGCTGCGGAGCCGTAAGCGCCGGCCGGCGGAGACGCAGTCGCCGTCGGAGGTGCCCTGGCTGCAGCCCTACCCCGACCGGCTGCTCGACGAGATGGCCCCGGACGACCAGCCCGACACGGCGGCCGTGGCCCGCGAGACGATCGAGCTGGCGTTCCTGGTCGCGCTCCAGGTGCTGCCGCCCCGCCAGCGCGCCGCGCTGATCCTCCGCGACGTCCTGGGGCAGCCCGCAGCCGAGGCCGCCGCCGCCCTCGACATCAGCGTGGCCGCCGCCAACAGCGCGTTGCAGCGGGCCCGGGCCACCATGCAGGCGCACCTGCCGTCACACCGGCTCGACTGGGCGGCCCGCGAGCCGAGCCCCGGCGAGCGGGCGTTGCTGGAGCGGTTCATCGACGCCCACGAACGGTGCGACGCCGAGGCCGCCGCCGCCGTGGCCACCCAGGACCTGCGGATCACCATGCCGCCGCAGCCCTTCCTGTTCGAGGGGCTCGACACGATCCTGCCGTCGCTGCGGACCGCCTTCGGGCCCGAGCGGGAGGGCGACTGGCGGCTCGTGCCGACGATGGCCAACCGGATGCCCACCGCCGCCAGCTACCTCCGGCGGCACGGCGACACCCGGTTCCGGGCGTTCAAGTTCGACGTGCTGCGGATCGAGGGCGGCCGGCTGGCCGAGATCACGACGTTCGGCCCCGAGCTGTTCGCCGCCTTCGACCTGCCCCCGATCCTGGAGGTGCCCTGATCCGGGGGGATCAGGCGGCCGCCCACGCGTCGATGACGTGGGGACGGGGGACGAAGACGTCGATGCCGCCCGCGTAGATCCACACGGTCGGGGTGCGCCCGCGCCCGGCGGAGATCAGCCGCACGGCGTCGAGGCGGGAGCCGTCGGCCAGGGCCAGGCTGACCTCCCGGCCCTCGAGGCCGAGGAGCGCCCGGCGGTCGACACCGGTGTCGCGGGCGGCGGGGGTGTGCCGGGGAGCGGTGGTCGAGGGATCGGTGTCGAGCAGCATCGGAACGTCCTCCGTGTCGTCAGCTATTCGACGCAGCGGGCCGCCCGGATTCATCGGTCGCGCGCCGCGAGCGGCATGCCACCGCGCTTCACACACGGGGGATCCAGCGCTGGTTGAACTCGTCGTCCGTCACGGAGGGGCCGGGTAGCTCGCCCGCAGGGGTCGCCCGGAGGCCGTCGAGCATCAGCTCGGTGCACCGCAGGCGGAGCGTCAGGGTGCGCGCGGGCGTGGCGCCGAAGGTGATGGCCGCGATCTGCTCGAAGATGAGGCCGAGGTCGGCCACCGTCACGTCGGGGCGGATGACCCCGGCGGCCGCGGTCCGTTCGAACAGCCGGACGTTCAGCGCGCCTGCGTGCTCCGACATGGCGTAGAGGGTGTCGTCGGGCGTGAACGTGCCCGCCAGTCGCAGCGTGAGCGAGTGGGTGTCGGCCACCACCACGGCCCGCACGAAGGCGGCGAACGCCTCCCACGGGTCTCCGTCGTCGGCCACGCAGGCCTCGGCCAGGTCGGTGTAGGTCTGCAATCCCACCGTGCACAGGCGGCGGAGCAGGTCCTCCTTGCCGGGATAGCGCCGGTAGAGCGCGCTCATCCCCACGCCCGCCTCCTGGGCCACGGCCGACACGGGTGCGGCCGGGTCGGCGACGAAGACGCGGCGGGCGGCGGCCAGGATGACCTCGTCGTTGCGGGCGGCCTGGGCCTTGCGGCCACTGAGCGGGGCGGTGGCAGCCATGGGGGCAGCGTACCCGATCGTTGAACGGAATGTTCCGCTCCGGAAACATGCTCGTACTCCTTGAACGGAACGCTCCGCTCCGTTAAGATTCGGAACAGAGCGA
>DASSGC010000547.1:0-5428 GCA_035693765.1 Acidimicrobiales bacterium | reverse complement strand
CGCCGGCCGGCCGCCCGGTCCCCGCCGTCCCCGTCCCCGCCGCCGGCGTCCCCGCCGTCCCCGTCCCCGCCGCCGGCGTGCCCGCGGTCCCCGCCGTCGCCCCGCGGCACCTGCACGGCGGCCGCACCGACGGCCCCGAACGCCAGCCCGACGGTGGCCGCCACCACGTAGCCCGACACCCACAGCCGCCACAGCTCGTCGGCCGGGAACCGGCCGACGATGAACAGCCGCAGATGGGTCCGCACCACACCCCAGTCGCCGGTCACGAACACCCACCGCGCCAGCCGGTAGGCGACCCACGCGGCCGCGGCGCCGACGACGACGGTCAGCGCCGCGTTGGCCGGCGTCGACGCCAGGTTGGCCCGCACCCACTGGCGCGGCGTCAGGTCGTGCGACGGGGGCTCAGAGACCGGGACGACCGGCTCGGCCAGGGCGTCGAGGGAGACCGCCATCAGCGTTCCACGAGCCGCAGGCGCCGGTGCGCCACGTTGGCCACCAGCGAGATCGACAGCGACACGACCAGGTACATGCCCATCACCACCAGGATCGTCTGGATGGCGGGCTTGCCGCCGCTGGCGATGACGGTGTTGGCGACGTACATCGCCTCGGCGTACGCGACCGCAACCCCGAGCGACGTGTTCTTGGTCAGGTTGAGGCACTGGTTGATCGTCGGCGGCACCGCGATGCGGAACGCCTGGGGCAGCACGACGTGCCGCAGCCGCTGGCTCGTCGACAGGCCCAGCGCGGTGGCGGCCTCGCCCTGCCCGGCCGGCACGGCGAGGATCGATCCCCGCACGATCTCGGCCACGTGCGTCGCCGTGTAGAGGACGAGACCGACGAGCACCGCCACGTACGGCAGCCCCATCACCGTGCCCCCCTCGATGCTCAGGCCCACGACCTCGGGACGGGACAGCACGATCGGGGCGTCGAGGGCGAACCAGCCGGCCACGGCGGGGACCCCGAACACGGCCAGCCCCCAGGCCCACCGGCGCGCGGGCCGGCCGGCGCGGGCCTCGACGCCCTCACGCCAGCGGGCCACGGCCACGGCGGCCAGCACGGCCACGGCCAGCAGGGCGAGGTACGCGCCGCCATGGCCGTCGCCCCGCGGGACCATCACCCCGATCTGCCGCACCGACAGCAGCAACCCGCCGCCCACCCGGCGCGCGTCCTCGATCGGGGGCAGGGTGGCCAGCGCCGCCGAGTTGACGAAGATGATCACCAGCAGCGGCGGGACGTTGCGCACCGACTCCACGTAGGCCCCCGCCACCCGGCGCACCAGCCAGTTGCCCGACAGGCGGGCGATGCCCACCAGCGTGCCGAGCACCAGCGTGAGGACGATGCCGACGAGGGCCACCGTCAGCGTGTTGCGCAGCCCGACCAGCAACGCCTCCCACACGGTGCCGCTCGGCGAGAAGTCGCTGTAGGCGATGGCGAAGCCGGCCTGCTGGTCGAGGAAGTCGAACGACGTGTCGATGTTGAGGGCCCGCTGGTTGGCCGTCAGGTTGTCGTACAGGTAGGCGACCAGCGCGACGACCGCGACCACCACGACCACCTGGGCGGCGATGCGCAGGACGCGCACGTCACGCCACGGCGGCGGGCGTCCGGTGGTGGAGGTCGCGGTCGTCGACGCCATCCTTCGGGCCGCCGACCTCAGCGGTAGGGCGGCGCGTACAGCAGCCCGCCGTCCTCCCACTGCGCGTTGATGCCCCGCTCGAGGCCCAGCGGCGTGCCGGGGCCCACCGTCCGGTCGTAGATCTCGCCGTAGTTGCCGACCTCGGCGATGATCGTGGCCGCGAACTCCGGATCGAGGCCGAGCCCCGGGTCGAAGGCCTCGGGATCGGCTTCGGGATCGTCGGGATCGGGGATCGGCTGGCCCAGGAAGCGCAGCACGTCCAGGTTCGTGTCGGACTTGCGCTGCTCGACGTTGGCGCTGGTGATGCCGAACTCCTCGGCCTGGATGGTGGCGATGACGGCCCAGTCGACCGCAGCCGCCCACTCGTCGTCGCCGTCGCGCACCGCAGGCCCCAGCGGCTCCTTGGAGAACGCCTCGTCGAAGATGACGAGCGACCCGGGGCCGCCCTGGTCGGCCGGGAACGCCGACCGCACGCCCGCGAGCTGGGACAGGTCGCTGGTCCAGCCGTCGCACTGCCCGGCCGCGAACGCGGCCTGGATCTGGTTGGCGTCGGTGAAGGTGAGCGGCGTGTAGGCCAGGTTGGCCTCGGCGAACCGCGTCGCCAGGTTGAGCTCCGTCGTGGTGCCCTGGAGCACGCAGATGGTGCTCCCGCCCATGTCCTCGACCCGGGTGAAGCCCGAGTCGGCCTTCACCATCATCCCCTGGCCGTCGTAGAAGGTGGTGGCGAGGAAGCGGGCGCCGTCGCCGCCGTCGCGGCTGGCCGTCCGGGTGGTGTTGCGGATGAGGACGTCGACCTCGCCGGCCGCCAGGGCGGTGAACCGCTGCTCGGCGCCGAGGGACGTGTACTCGACGGCCTCGGGGTCGCCGAGGACGGCGGCCGCCACCACCTTGCAGAACTCGATGTCGAAGCCGGTGTAGTTGCCGTCGGCGTCCACCAGGCCGAAGCCGGGGACCGCCTCGTTGACGCCGCAGCGGAGCGTCCCGCGGTCCTGGACCTCGGCCAGCAGCCCCCCGCCCCCGCTGTCGTCGCCGCCCTCGCCCTCCTGGCCGGGTGCCCGCGCGCCCTCGGACTCGCCGTCGTCGTCGTCGCTGCACGCGCCGGCGAAAATGACGGCAACGGCCAGCAGGGCGGCCAATCGCCTCGTGTGTGCTCCTCGGAGCATCGGGTGCCTCCCTTGTCGGTAGTCACGGCGGGCGGTCAGGCCCGCCCGGATGTGTTCGCAACTCACTACCGCGGCGGATCTTCTGGTCGGCTGCGCGAACGACAGTACCCAACGGCGGGCGCGCCGGCCGCGCCGTCCGGGTTGCGATCGGGTGACGCTCGGGCGGGGATGCTCAGGCCGGCAGCGTGCCGTCGAGCACCTGGGTCACGAGCGCGGCGACGGGGCTGCGTTCGGCCCGCGTCAGCGAGACGTGCCCGAACAGCGGGTGCCCCTTCAGCGTCTCGATCACCGACACGATGCCGTCGTGCCGCCCCACGCGCAGGTTGTCGCGCTGGCCCACGTCGTGGGTCAGCACCACGCGGCTGCCCTGACCCAGGCGGCTCAGCGCGGTCAGCAGCACCGAGCGCTCCAGGTTCTGCGCCTCGTCGATCACCACGAAGCTGTCGGTCAGGCTGCGGCCACGGATGTGCGTGAGCGGCAGCACCTCCAGCAGGCCCCGGCCGAACACCTCGTCGATCACCTCCTGGCCGGCGATGGCCTCCAGGGCGTCGGTCACCGCCGCGCCCCAGGGCATCATCTTCTCGGACTCCGAACCGGGCAGGTAGCCGAGATCCTGGCCGCCGACCGGGAAGATCGGCCGGAACACGATGACCCGGTGGTGCGTCCGCGCCTCCAGCACCGCGTCGAGCCCGGCGGCGAGGGCGAGCACGCTCTTGCCGGTGCCGGCCGGACCGCCGAGGCTGACGATGCCCACCTCGTCGTCGGCCAGGAGGTCGACGGCGATGCGCTGCTCGGCCGACCGGCCGCGCACGTCGAACAGGGCCCGGTCGCTGCGGGCGAGGTGGACCCGCTTGTCGTCACGTACCCGGCCCAGCGCCGACTGGCTGCCGGCGTGCAGCACGACGCCGGTGTTGCACGGCAGCAGCCGGGCCTCGGCCACCTCCGCCACGTGGTCCTCGAACAGGGCGTCGATGACGGCCCGCTCGACGTCGACCTCGGCCAGCCCCGACCAGTTGGTGTCCGTCGCCATCTCGTTGCGGTACTCCTCCGCGTCGAGCCCGACGATCGAGGCCTTCAGCCGCAGCGGCAGGTCCTTGGTGACGATCGTGACGTCGCGGCCTTCGCTCGCCAGGTTGCGGCCCACGGCCAGGATGCGGTGGTCGTTCGTGTCGCGGCTCAGCGCCGCGGGGAACGCCGCCATCTCGGTGTGGTTCACCTCGACGCGGAGGGTGCCGCCCTGGTCGTTGGCCGGCATCGGCCGCAGCAGCGAGCCGTGCGCCAGCCGCAGGTCCTCCAGCATCCGCAGCGACTCCCGGGCGGCCCAGCCGAGGTCGGGGTGGTGCCTTTTCCCCTCGAGCTCGGTGACCACGGCGAGGGGGACGACGACCTCGTGCTCGGCGAAGCGCTGCAGCGCCCACGGGTCGGACAGCAGCACCGAGGTGTCGAGGACGTAGGTGCGGCCGGAGTCGCCGGCGAGCCGGTCATCGGCGCGCGCGGCACGGACGGTGTCGGTCACGTAACCCCCAGGGAGTCGGGCGGCGTGCCGGTGCCGAGGAGCTGGCTGCCGGTCGCACGGGTCGCCGCGGGGACGGGTGTGTCACCGCCGGCCAGTCAAGCGCAGGACCACCTGCCGGGCGTGGATGCCCGTGCGGGTCAGCCGGCTGACGTGGTGGTGGTGGCTTCCGACGCGCCGCCGGCATGGGTCACGAGCACCACATGGAGGGCGGTCGGACCATGGGCGCCGAGCGTGAGGAGCTGTTCGATGTCCCCGGTCCGACTGGGACCGGTGACCAGCACCAAGGACGGCGGCAGCGCATCAGGCGTCGACCCTAGGCCGCGGAGAACGTCCGCGGGAGCACGGAACAGAGTGTTCACGGATACGACACACAGGTGAACCGCCGGCAGCAGCGACGCCGTCCGGCTCCGGGCGACCCGGCTGTCGAGCACGACCGACCCGGTGGCGGCGACGGCCGCCACGGCCGACGTGACGCCCAGCCCGGCGGCCGCGGCCCGCTCCGGGGTCGCATCGGCGACGATCACGCCGCGGGCCGCGAGGCGCTCGCCCACGGTGCGGGCGAGCGGCTCGGCCGACACCACCGCCGACCGCCCGCCGAGCTCGGCCGCGACCGTGTCGAGCAGGTCGTCCGGGATGTCGCCCTCGACCACGTGGCAGGTGCCCTCGGCGTGGGCCACGGCGGCGGCGAAGGTCCCGACCAGGTCGTCGGGGTCGAGGTTGCGGTAGCCGGGCAGCGGCACCGGGGCACCGGGTGCGGGCACCGGCGGCGGGACGTGGACCGGGTTGGTGAAGATGTCGCCGGCCAGGCGCTGCCGGGCGCCGGCGAGGAAGGCATGACGGTCGCCCGCCTCCCGCGACGGGTGCGCCCCGGCGCCGGCCGTCACAGCCCGGCGCTCCACCGGTCGCGGAACCGCTCGCCCGCGGGGCGCGGCACGGTCCGCCCGGCGCCGGCCCAGTCCCGCCCGACGGGCAGCTTGCCCGCCAGGTCCGCCGCCCAGCGGCCCCAGGTGGCGGCCCGGGTCGTGGCGCGGTAGCGGCGGGGGTCGGACCAGGCCGTCGACCAGGCCCGCCACGCCGCCCGCTCGGTGCGGCCGGCGCCGCCCGCCTTGCGGCGCC
>DASSGC010000546.1:0-6285 GCA_035693765.1 Acidimicrobiales bacterium | reverse complement strand
AGGGGGAGCCTTCATGAGTCGACGAAACCAGAGAGCTCAGCTCGTGGCGTTGCGCGCGGTGGGGGTGGCCGCGTTGACCGCCGCCACGGTGATGGTGACCGCCGGCCTCCCGGCCGGTGCGGCGCCGGGACAGGACGCGCCGGCGCCCGAGTCCACCTACATCGTCATGCTGCGGTCGGACGTGCCCGACGTCGCCGCCGAGGCGGGCACCCAGCTCCGCGAGCAGGGCACGGACGCCGCGCCCGACCGCGTGTTCCGCCACGCCATCCGCGGCTACACCGCGCAGCTGACCGCGGAGGAGGCCTGGCGGCTGGGGTCGGACCCGCAGGTGGCGTCGATCGAGCCGGACGGCGTCGTCTGGGCGCTCGACACCCAGAGCAACGCCCCGTGGGGCCTCGACCGCATCGACCAGCGGGCCCTGCCGCTGTCGGGCACCTACACCTACGCCGCGACCGGCCAGGGCGTGCGCGCCTACGTCATCGACACCGGCATCCGGTTCAGCCATGCCGACTTCGGGGGGCGGGCCACCTCGGGCTTCGACGCCGTCGACGGTGGCACCGCGGACGACTGCAACGGGCACGGCACCCACGTGTCGTCCACCCTGGGCGGCACGACCTACGGCGTGGCCAAGCAGGTGTCGCTCGTGGGCGTGCGGGTGCTCGGGTGCAACGGCAGCGGCTCCACCTCCGGCGTGATCGCCGGCATCGACTGGTCCGTCGGCAACCACCAGGCCGGCCAGCCGGCCGTGGCCAACATGAGCCTCGGCGGCGGTGCCAGCAGCGCGCTCGACGCGGCCGTCAACCGGCTGACGGCCGACGGCGTGTCGCTGTCGGTGGCCGCCGGCAACAGCTCGGCCAACGCCTGCAACAGCTCGCCCGCCCGGGTCCCGTCGGCCATCACCGTGGCGGCCAGCACGTCCAACGACGCGTTGGCGTCGTTCTCCAACCGGGGCCCGTGCGTCGACATCATCGCTCCCGGCGCCGGGATCACCGCCGCCTGGTCGACTGGCGACACCGCCACCAACACCATCAGCGGCACGTCGATGGCCTCGCCCCACGCCGCCGGCGCGGCGGCCAAGGTCCTGCAGCAGAACCCGGGAGCCTCGCCGGCCGCGGTGTCGAGCGCGCTGACCTCCACGGCCACCCAGGGCCGCATCTCCGGCACGGCCGGGTCGTGCGTGTTCTTCTTCTGCACGCCGGCCACGCCCAACCTGCTGTTGTTCAGCAACTAGAGGCCGAGCGGATGGGGCGTTCGCCACGGCCTACGCGTGGGGATTTGGAGCGGGAGCACCAGCGCCACAGCTTGGCCGTCGGGCAACGCAGCACGGTGGCCGGCAGCGACGTGACCTATCCGCGCGGGTCCCTGGAGGCCGAGCGGATGGGGCGCTCGCCACGGCCTACGCGTGGGGATTTGGCCCGCAGCGACGTGACCTATCCGCGCGGGTCCCTGGGACCGGGGGCCGAATCGTCGAGGGCGGTCAGGTCGAGCCGGTCGAGGCGCTCGGGATCACCGAGCGCGTCGATGGCGACGATCTGGCCGCCCGCGACGGTGAAGCCCATGACCGCAACCACCTGACCGCCGAGGGCGACCACCACGCCGGCGGCGCCGTTGACCAGCGCCGGTCGCACGACGCGCTCGGGACTCGCGAACATGAGCGCCTGACCGGCCACGGCCGCTGCGCCCCGCACGACGCCCGACCCGGGGAGGGCGCCGCGGTCGGCCCGCAGCACGACGTCGGGGTCGAGCACGGCCACCAGGCCCGCGAAGTCTCCGTCCCGGGCGGCGGCGAAGAAGGCGTCCACGACCTCGCGCTGCCGGGCGACGTCGGCGTCGGGCTCCGGCGCCGCGCCCTGGACCCGGCGCCGGGCCCGGCTGGCGAGCTGGCGGGCCGCGGCCGGTGAGCGCCCGACGATCGGCGCGATCTCGTCGAAGGGCAGGGCGAACATGTCGTGCAGCACGAAGGCGAGCCGCTCGGCGGGGGACAGCATCTCCAGCACGACCAGCAGCGCCAGGCCGACGGAGTCGGCCAGCACCGTGTCGTGCTCGGGCCCGGCGCCGCCGCCCTCGACGTCGACGACCGGATCGGGCACGTGGGCCTCGAAGGGGTCCTCACGCCGGGTGGTGCGCGAGCGCAGCATGTTCAGGCACACCCGCCCCACGACCGTCGTCAGCCAGCCGCCCAGGTTCTCGACGTCGCTGGTGTCGGCCCGGTCGAGCCGGAGCCACGCCTCCTGCACCGCGTCGTCGGCCTCGCTGAGCGAACCGAGCATCCGGTAGGCGACGGACCGCAGGTGTCCCCTGTGCTGCTCGAACTGCTCGGTCAGGACGTCGTTCTCGGCCATCGGTGACATTTCCTTCGTCGCGGCGTGTCAGTGCAATGACACACGGGACGCCGCCGATGTGACGCGCCCGACACGCTGACCGAACCCGGTGACGGATCTGGTGGGGAGTCAACCAGATGCGTCACCGGAACCGGCTCGGCGGCCGGCGCCCGGCCAGGCCGCGACCATGGCAGCCTGCATGCGGCGCATGCCCCGCAGCCAGCGCTCGCGGTCGCCGGCCCGGCGCTGCTCATAGGTCGCCACCTCGGGGTGGGGGAGGATGAGGAACTCCTCCTTGGCGAGGCCGGCGACGACCGCGGCGGCGACGTCCTCGGGGGGCAGCACGCCGTCGCGCCGGGCGGTCGAGGCCTCGTCGCCCCGCACCCGGGCGCCGCCGCTCATCGCCGTGGCCACGGCCTGGGGGCACAGGCACGACACCTTCACCCCGGCGTCGCCGTGGGTGATCGACAGCCACTCGGCCAGGCCCACCACGGCGTGCTTGGTCACCGAGTAGGGCGCGGAGCCGAGCTGGGTGAGCAGGCCGGCGGCCGACGCGGTGTGCAGCAGGTAGCCGTCGCCGCGGGCCAGCATGCCGGGCAGCACGGCGCGGGCCGCGTAGACGTGGCTCTGGACGTTCACCCGCCAGATCCGCTCCCACGCGTCGTCGGGCACCTCCACGCCGCCGATGACCATGATGCCCGCGTTGGCGCAGAACAGGTCGATCGGCCCGAACGCCTCCTCCGTGCGGGCCACCAGGTCCTCGACGTCGCCCTCGACGCCGGCGTCGACGCGCAGCCCGAGCGCCGCAGTGCCGCCGGCGGCGATGTCGGCGGCGATGTCGGCGGCGACCCGCTCGGCCGCCGCGCCGTCGACGTCGGCCAGCACCACGGCCTTGGCGCCCTCGGCGGCGAAGGCGCGCCCGAGCGCCTCGCCGATGCCGTTGCCGCCGCCGGTGACGACGGCGACCCGTCCTGCCAGGTCCACGCGTGATCCTTCCCTCGATGGTCGGTGGCGGGCTCCCCGCCCGCTCAGCCGCCGCGGCTCGCCATGTACCGGGCGAGGCCGTCGGCGTACTCCTCGAGCTCGGGGTCCTCGGCGAACAGGCCCTCGAACTTCTTGCGCGCCTCGGCCCGCTTGTGGGGGAGGTACTCGGTGGGCCACAGGCCCTCGTGGGGCCGGTAGCTCTTGAGCACGTTGCGGGCGACCGTGACCTTGTGCACCTCGTCGACGCCGTCCATCACCGCCATGGTGGGCGCACCGGCCCACATGGCCTGGAGGGGGGTGAGGTCGGTGACGCCGAGCGAGCCGTAGATGTGGATGGCCCGGTACGACACCTCGCGCAGCGTCTTGGCGCAGGTGTACTTGCACGCCGCGATCTGCGTGCGGGCCTCCTGGGTGGACGAGTTGTCGATCGTCCACGCGGTCCACAGCACGAGCAGCCGCAGCATGTTGATGTCGGCGTAGGAGTCGGCGATGGCCTGCTGCACCATCTGGTGCTCGCCGATGATCTTGCCGTGCGACTCGCGGCTGAGCGCCCGCTCGCACATCATGTCGAAGGCCAGCTTGCACTGGGCGATCGACCGCATGGCGTGGTGGATGCGCCCGCCGCCCAGGCGCCGCTGGGCGAGCACCTTGGCGCCGTCGGGTGGCCCCAGCAGGTGGTCGAGCGGCACCCGCACGTCGTTGTAGCGGATGTGGGAGTGCAGCCGGGGGCTGTGGGCCATGAACTCGACGCCGGGCGTCTCCCGGGGCACGACGAACATGCCCGTCGTCGTCATCACGAACAGCAGGTCGGCGTAGCGGCCGGCGCTCGTGAACCACTTCTCGCCGCTGATCACCCACTCGTCGCCGTCCTGCACGGCGGTCGTCCTGAACAGGTTGGGGTCGGAGCCGCCCTGGGGCTCGGTCATCGAATAGGCCGACCACATCTCCTGGTTCATGAGCGGGACGAGCCACCGCTCCTTCTGCGCGGGCGTGCCGTAGGCGGCGAGCAGCTCCATGTTGCCGGTGTCGGGGGCGGCGGTGCCGAAGAAGCCGGGCGCGGCGGGGTAGCGACCGAGGATCTCGTTGAGCAGCGCCAGCTTGAGCTGCCCGAACCCGGGCCCGCCCAGCTCCTCGTCGAGGAACAGGGCCCACAGGCCCCGCGCCTTGATCTGGTCCTGGAGGGCCTTGACCATGGCCTTGATCTTGGGGTGCGGGGAGCGCAGCGAGGCCGGGAAGACCGTGGCGAACGGCTCGATCTCCTCGCGGCAGAACTGCTCGACCCAGTCGAGCTGTTCCTGGAACTCCGGCTCGGTCGAGAAATCCCAGGCCATGGGTGCCCCCTCGGGGTCGGCGTCCGCGGACGCGGCAATTGATGCGATCGCATCATTCGTTGGTGCGCCCGCATGGTACATGGCAGAGTGGCCGTGTGACCCACGTCTCGTTCGCCCGTCGCCTCGCCGACCTCGCCGGCGCCGACCCCGACCGCCCGGCCGTCTCGTGCGGCGAGTCCCGCTTGACCCGCCGGGAGCTGGAGGAGCGGGCCACCGCCCTGGCCCACGACCTCGCCGCCCGGGGCGTGACCCAGGGGGCCATGGTCACCGTCGCGCTGCCCAACTCGGTCGACTGGTTCGTCGCGGTCGTCGCCGCGTGGAAGCTGGGCGCCGTCCCCCAGCCCGTCGGGCCGCACCTGCCGGTGCCGGAGCTGGCCGCCATCGTCGACCTGGCCGACCCGGCCGTCGCCATCGGCGTGCCCGCCGAGGCCGCCGGCCACCGCACGACCCTGCCCGCCGGGTACGAGCCACCGCCGGTGCCCGCGGGCACGCCGCCGCTGCCCGACGCCGTGCCGCCGGCGTGGAAGGCACCGACCTCGGGCGGGTCGACCGGGCGCCCCAAGCTCATCGTCTCCGGCGACCCGGGCCTGATCGATCCCGACGGCGTCCGCCCGCTGCGCTACGAGCCCGGCGGCTGCCTCGTCATGCCCGGCCCGCTGTACCACAACGGCCCGGTCGTCTGGTCGTGCCAGGCGCTGCTGTGGGGCGGCCACGTCGTGCTGCTGCCCCGGTTCGACGCCGAGGCCACGCTGGCCGCGGTGGAGGCCCACCGGGCCGACGTCATCTACCTGGTGCCCACCATGATGAAGCGCATCTGGCGGCTGCCCCCCGAGGTGCGCGACCGCTACGACCTGTCGTCGTTGCGGGTGGTGTGGCACCTGGCCGAGCCCTGCCCGGTGTGGCTGAAGGAGGCGTGGTTGGGCTGGCTGGGGCCGGAACGGGTCGTCGAGCTGTACGCCGGCACCGAGGGCCAGGTCGCCACCGTCATCACCGGCGAGGAGTGGCTCACCCACAAGGGCTCGGTCGGCCGCCCGGTGGGCGGCGAGGTCATGATCTGCGACCCCGAGGGCAACGAGGTGCCGGCGGGGACCGACGGCGAGGTGTGGCTCCGCAGCGCCCGCGAGCGGCCGACCTACCGCTACGTGGGGGCCGAGCCCCGGACCCGGGAGGGCGGCTGGGAATCGCTCGGCGACCTGGGGCACGTCGACGAGGACGGCTACCTGTACCTGGGCGACCGCGCCGCCGACATGATCCTCACGGGCGGGGCCAACGTCTACCCGGCCGAGGTCGAGGCGGTGCTCCAGGAGCACCCGGCCGTGCGGAGCTGCGCGGTGATCGGCCTGCCGGACGAGGACAGGGGCAACCGGGTCCACGCCATCGTCGAGGCCGACGCCGCCGACGTGTCGCCCGGGGAGCTCGTCGCGTGGGTCGGCGAACGGCTGGCCCGCTACAAGGTGCCGCGGACGGTGGAGCTGGTCGACGAGCAGCTCCGGGACGACGCGGGGACGGTGCGCCGCAGCGAGCTGCGGCAGCGGCGCCTGCCCGCCTGACCGGCCGGCCCGGGCCCTGCGCCGCCGGCGGCGGTCGGGCGGCCCGGCCGACCTGGGCGACCGGCCGCCGACCTGACAGCATGCGCCGCATGGCCGCCC
>DASSGC010000545.1:0-3104 GCA_035693765.1 Acidimicrobiales bacterium | reverse complement strand
AGCGTGGATGATGGGCGGCCAGCCGGTCGGCCCGGGTGTCACCACGGACCTTGGCCTCGTATCCCCGTCCTTCGTGAAGGAGCCGGAGCGTGTGTATTTCGGGGCACCCGACCGTCCAGATGATGGTTCCCGCGTCCGTGACGGTTCGCGTGGATTCGATGGCGGTGCCTGGCTGGGTAGCGTTCGACTCGACCGTCACTTCCACCAGCACCAGATGTGGGGCCGCGGGGTCGATTCCCAGCCAGTACAGGTCTTCGGTCTCGGGGTCGTAGCCGAGCACCACGACCTGGCCCGGCACCAGGTGTCGGCGTTCAAGTAATTCACCAGGTGTTTGGGGGTTCGTTCACGGAATCCACCACCTTGGCGTTCAGGTAATCCACCACCTTGGGGGTGGTGGGCAGCGGCGGTGGGTCCACCAGCTCGGTTCCTTGACCACATAGGCCACCAGCTCGTCTGTGGTGACGAGCGAGGTGATGAGTGTCAAGGAGAACGTTCGACGTGATCGATGTAGTGGAGATCCTCCAGCACTGGCATGCGGGCCGCTCGAAGTCCGAGATCGCGGTGAGCTTGGGGGTGGACCGGGGAACGGTCCGTAAGTACGTGGCCCCGGCCGAGGCGGCGGCGATGGTGCCGGGCGAGGAGCCGTTGTCCCGTCAGGAGTGGGCCGAGCTGGTGCGGGGCTGGTTCCCTGAGCTGGTCGACGCCAAGGCCCGCAGCCTCACGTATCCGGAGATCAACGCGCAGCGGGACCGGATCGAGGCGATGCTCGATGCTGGGGTGACGGTGACGACAGCGCACCAGCGTCTGCGTGACGAGCACGGCATGGCGGTGGGTATCTCGAGCTTCCGTCGTTACGTGTGGCTGGAGTTCGGTGATCGGCCCAGCGCTGAGCGGGTGACGGTGCTTCGCCCGCCGGTGCCGGCGGGCAGTGAGGCCCAGATCGACTACGGGTACCTGGGCTCGTGGTTGGACCCGGTGACCGAGCGGCTGCGCAAGGTGTGGGCGTTCGTGTTCGTGCTGGCGTGCTCCCGGCACATGTTCGTCCGCCCGGTGCTGTGCATGGACCAGGCGTCCTGGGTGGCCGCGCACGTGGCCGCGTTCGAGTTCTTCGACGGGGTCCCGGCCCGGTTGGTGCCCGACAACCTGGGCACTGGAGTGGATCGCCCGGACCTGTATGACCCCAAGCTGAACAGGGCGTACGCGGAGCTTGCCGCCCACTACGGCTGCCTGGTCGACCCCGCCCGGGCCGGAAAGCCGAAGGACAAGCCCCGTGTCGAGCGCCAGATGCCCTATGTGCGGGACAGCTTCTGGCGGGGCCGGGACTGGGACGACGTCGGCCACATGCAGACCGCGGCGGTCGACTGGTGCGTCGGGGTCGCCGGGCAGCGCCGTCATCGGTCCCTCGACGGCGCGGCTCCGGCCGCCGTGTTCGCTGCGGTCGAGGCCGACGCGCTGGGGGCCCTGCCGCCCGAGCCGTTCGAGCTCGCCGCCTGGAGTCGCCCCAAGGTTGGCACCGACTGTCATGTCAAGGTGGCCGGGGCGTTGTACTCGGTGCCGTGGCGGCTCATCGGCCAGACCGTCGACGCCCGGGCCACCGACCGGACCGTCGAGGTCTTCGTAGAGGCGACCCTGGTCAAGACGCATCGGCGCATCGAGCGGGGGCGGGCCACGGACTGGGCCGACTACCCGCCCGAGAAGGTGGCGTTCTTCATGCGGACCCCGACCTGGTGCCGGCGTCGCGCCGCCGAGTTGGGCCCTGCGGTCGCTGAGCTGATCGCCGACCTGTTGGGGGTCAACGCCCTGCACCGGCTGCGCTCCGCGCAAGGTGTCATCGGTCTCGCCGAGCGCCACGGCGCCGATCGGCTCGACGCCGCCTGCCGGCGGGCCATCGACGTGGGCGACCCCACCTACCGGACGGTCAAAGGCATCCTCGCTGCGGGCACCGAGACCACCGATCAACCGGCTGCCTCGGTGCCATCGGCGCCGGCGCACCTGCACGGCCCCGCCCGCCTCTTCGCCATCGACACCAACAGCGAGGTGGCGTCGTGACCCGCCGCCACCAGCTCGAGGCCACCCTGCGGGCCCTCAAGCTGTCCGGGATGCTCGACACCCTCGACGCCCGCGTCGACCAAGCCCGGGCCGGTGACCTGGGGCATGTGGAGTTCCTCCAGGTGCTCTGCGAGGACGAGATCGCCCGCCGCGAGGCCGCCAGCATCGCCCGGCGGGTCCGTCAAGCCCGCTTCGAGCAGACCGCCACCCTCGAAGACTTCGACTTCGCCTACAACCCCCAGATCCCCGCCCCGCACATCCGGGACCTCGCCGCCCTGCGGTTCATCGACGCCGGCGAGTCGATCATCCTCCACGGCCCCGTCGGGGTCGGCAAGACCCACATCGCCCAGGCCCTCGGCCACCAAGCCTGCCGGGCCGGCCACACCGTGGCGTTCACCAAGACCAGCCGGCTGCTCGCCGATCTCGCCGGCGGGCACGCCGATCGCACCTGGGGCACCCGGCTACGGCGCTGGGCCAAACCCACCGTGCTGGTCCTCGACGACTTCGCCATGCGCGACTTCACCGCCGCCCAGGCCGACGATCTCTACGAGCTCATCACCGAACGGGCCGGCCGCCCCCTGATCATCACCGCCAACCGGGCCGCCACCGACTGGTATCCGCTGTTCCCCAACCCCGTCGTCGCCGAGTCCGTCCTCGACCGGGTCATCAACACCGCCCACCACATCCACCTCGACGGACGCAGCTACCGACCCAACAAACGACCCCAGGCGGCCCGGCCATGACCACCGGACCGGACCCCACCATCAGCCTCTACGCCCTCGACGCCCAAGACATCGCCTGGGCGCTCGGCCACCTCGAGGACTGGCTCCTCCACGCCGATCCCGACACCCACCGAGACCTCAACGAGTTCTGCCGCGGCACCAGCACCAACCCCGACCACCTCATCGACACCCTCGGCCACCTCTCGATCCTCATCCACCGCCAACTCCGAGCCATCAACCCCCCAGGAGCCGCCATCGACTAGACAACCACCAGGAACCAGCTGCGGGATTCCGTGAACGACCCCCTGGCGAATAACCCCGGCGTCGACAGTA
>DASSGC010000544.1:0-2336 GCA_035693765.1 Acidimicrobiales bacterium | reverse complement strand
GCTGGTCGGCCACGCTGCCGGCGTTCCAGAGCACGGCGAGCGTCGTGGCGGCCGTGTCGTCGTCGGTCGCCTGGGACAGCACGCCCTCGACCCAGCGGCGAACCTGCGCCTCCGGCGTGGCCTCCTTGGCCATCTGGTGGGCGAGGTAGCTCCTCAGGCGCACCGTGCCGTCCTCGAGGATGGCGGCCACCAGCATGTCCTTCGACGCGAAGTGCCGGTAGAAGGCGTCGTTCGAGAGCCCGGCGGTGGCCACGATGTCGGCGACGCGGGCGCGTGCGGCGGTGCCGTTGCGCCGCATGACCTCCCGGCCCGCGTCGAGGAGGCGCCGCACCTCGCCCGAGTAGTCGGGGGCGCGCGCCGCGAGCGTCCGCGATGCGATCCGCGCGGCCACGTCGTCCGGCTCCGGCGGAATTGTTTTCTCCATTCTCAGAACTCTATTCTGCCGAGCGCACGCTCCGAGGGAGGCGCCTCATGTGGGACTTCGAAACGGACCCTGAGTACCAGGCCAAGCTGGACTGGGCCGACGCCTTCGTGCGCGAGGAGGTGGAGCCGCTCGACCTGCTGTGGCCCGACCTGGTGTTCACGCCGCTCGACGACCGGTTGCGCAAGGTCGTCGACCCGCTGAAGCAGCAGGTGCGCGACCAGGGGTTGTGGGCGACGCACCTCGGCCCGGACCTCGGGGGTCAGGGGTACGGGCAGGTCAAGCTGTGCCTGCTGAACGAGATCCTCGGCCGCTCCAACTGGGCGCCGGTCGTCTTCGGCTGCCAGGCGCCCGACACCGGCAACGCCGAGATCATCGCCCACTACGGCACGCCCGAGCAGAAGGACCGCTACCTCCGCCCCCTGCTCGATGGCGAGATCTTCTCGTGCTACTCGATGACCGAGCCGCACGCCGGCGCCGACCCCACCATGTTCACGACCCGTGCCGTGCGCGACGGCGACGAGTGGGTGATCGACGGCTGGAAGTTCTTCTCCTCCAACGCCCGGACGTCGTCGTTCCTGATCGTGATGGCGGTCACCGACCCCGACGTGAGCGCGTACCGGGGCATGTCGATGTTCCTGGTCCCAGCGGACACGCCGGGCGTCGACATCGTGCGCAACGTCGGCCTCGCCGGCGAGCCGGCCGACCAGGGCTCGCACGCCCTGATCCACTACGAGGGCGTCCGCGTCCCCGCCGACGCCCTGCTGGGCGGCGAGGGCCAGGCGTTCGCCATCGCCCAGACCCGCCTCGGCGGCGGGCGCATCCACCACGCCATGCGGACCATCGGCCTCGCCGGCAAGGCCCTCGACATGATGTGCGAGCGGGCGCTGAGCCGCGAGACCGCCGGCAGCCTGCTCGCCGACAAGCAGTTCGTGCAGGGCTACATCGCCGACTCCTACGCCCAGCTCATGCAGTTCCGGCTGTACGTGCTGTACACCGCGTGGCTGATCGACAAGCACAACGACTACCGCAAGGTCCGCAAGGACATCGCGGCGGTGAAGGTCGTGATGCCCGGCGTGCTGCACGACATCGCCCAGCGGGCGATCCAGGTGCACGGCGCGCTGGGCGTGAGCAACGAGATGCCGTTCGCCCGGATGCTCATCGGGGCGAGCGTGATGGGCCTGGCGGACGGGCCGACCGAGGTCCACAAGGTGACCGTGGCCCGCCAGGTGCTGCGCGACCACGCACCCAGCGACGACCTCTGGCCCAGCGAGCACCTGCCCAAGCGGCTGGCCGCGGCGAAGGCCAAGTTCGCGGAGCACCTCGAACACGAAGTGGGGAACCTGTGACCGCATCCGACACCTCCGTCCCGGCCCTCGATCCCGCCCGGCTCGACCGGCTGGTGGCGTGGATGGACGCCACCGGGCTGCCCGGCGCGGGCGAGCCCCTCGCCTGCCGCTACATCTCCGGCGGCAGCCAGAACGAGATCTACGAGCTGCACCGGCAGGGCCTGCACGGCGCCATGCGGATCCCGCCGGCCACCGCCCCCGCCGACCGGGACAAGGGCATCGTCCGCGAGTGGCGGATCATCGAGGCGCTCGACGGCACCGACGTCCCGCACACCGAGGCGATCGCCGTGTGCACCGACCGGTTCGTGCTGGGCCGGACGTTCTACATCCTGGGCTTCGTCGACGGCTGGTCGCCGATGGACCTGCACGGCGGGCCGTGGCCGGCGCCGTTCGACACCGACCTGGCCGCCCGCCAGGGGCTGGCCTACGAGCTGGTCGACGGCATCGCCCGCCTGTCCAAGGTCGACTGGCGGGCGAAGGGCCTCGAGGACCTCGGTCGACCCGAGGGCTTCCACGACCGCCAGGTCGACCGGTGGACGGCGTTCCTCGAGCGGATCAAGGGGCGC
>DASSGC010000543.1:0-10019 GCA_035693765.1 Acidimicrobiales bacterium | reverse complement strand
CTCGACCTCGCGAGGCCCGGCACGCGCCCCCTCGACCTCGCGAGGCCCGGCACGCGCCCCCTCGACCTCGCGAGGCCCGGCACGCGCCCCCTCGACCTCGCGGGGCTCGGCACGCGCCCCCTCGACCTCGCGGGGCTCGGTCACTGCTGGCGCTCCAGGTCGCCCAGGTAGGCGGTGCGGACCGCGTCGCTGTCGAGCACCTCGCGGGTCGGTCCCGAGGCGATGAGCCGCCCGAAGTCGAGCACGTAGGCGCGCTCGGTGAACCCGGCGACCAGCTCGACGTCGTGCTCCACCAGCAGGATGGCGAACCTCTGGTCGGCCTGCACGGCCCGCAGGGTGGCGGCGAGGTGGGCGGTCTCCTGGCGGTCGAGGCCCGACGACGGCTCGTCCAGCAGCAGCAGCTTGGGTCGGGTCATCAGCGCCCGGCCCACCTCCACGAGGCGTCCCTGCCCGAGGCTGAGGTGCTCGATGGGCTCCCCGGCCAGGTCGGCCAGGCCGAGCAGGTCGAGCACCGCGTCGCAGGCGGCCAGCTCGTCGGCCCGGGGCCGGCCCAGGCCGAGCAGGTCGCGCCACAGGCGCCCCTCGCCCCGCCGGGTCTGCTCGGCGATCAGCAGGTGCTCCCGCACCGTCGACCCCGGGAACAGCTCGATGCGCTGGAACGACCGCCCGATGCCGCGCCGGGCCCGGGCGTGCACGGCGAGGCGGCTGATGTCCTCGCCGTCGAGCCGCACCGCGCCCCGGTCGGCCCGCGTGACGCCGAGCACGCAGTTGAACAGCGTGGTCTTGCCGGCGCCGTTGGGCCCGATCAGCCCGACCCGCTCGCCCGGCTGCACCTCCAGCGACACGTGGTCCAGCGCCACGATGCCCGCGAACGACTTGGCGATGTCGCGCGCCTCCAGCACCGGCGTGGTCACGCGACCGGCTCCTCGACGGGTGGGACCGGCAGCGGGGCCGCCGCGGCGGGGGCTGCCGCGGGCGGGCGCAGCCGGGCCCGAAGCCGCTCGACCCGGCGGTCGGCCACGCGCTTGCCGTGCTCGACGAGCCCCTCGGGATGGCGGGCGAACTGGATCGCGGCCAGCCCGAACAGGATGAAGCGCCACTTCGGCGACAGCGGCAGGAACGACGGGACGCGCTCGGGGCTGCGGAGGATCCACCCGAACACCGCCCCCTTGAGCAGCACGGCGTCGAAGAGGGCGAAGGCGGCGCCGGCCTGGGCCGCGCCCTCCACCGTGCGCGACCCCAGCGAGACGACCAGGACCAGCCAGAACAGGGCCACGAACGGGGCGAAGTTGGTGCCGTAGTTCACGTTCTCCTGGTGCATGGCCAGCAGCGCGCCGCCAAGGCCGGCGATGAAGGCCGACACGGCGAAGGCCGTGACCCGGGCCCGGGCGGGCGAGATGCCGATCGACTGGGCCGCCACCTCGCTGCCCCGCACCGCCCGCAGCGTGCGGCCGACCGAGCCCTCGCGCAGCCGGATCACCGCCAGCGACACCACCACGAACACCAGCAGGGCGAGCACCAGGAACTTCTCGTCGTCGCCCAGGTCCCACGGCCCGATGGTGGGCCGGGGCACGCGGGTGCCCTGCAGCAGGGAGGTGTCGCCCCCGCCGATCCACGGCAGCTTGATCATCACCGCGTCGAAGAAGAAGGCGAACGCCAGGGTGGCGATCGCCACCCACACGCCCCCGAGGCGCAGCACCGGCAGCGACAGCACGGCGGCGACCAGGGCGGCCACCCCCGCGCCGATGAGGCCCGCCGCCAGCACCGGCAGCCCGGCCCGGTCGGTGAGCTGGAAGGCCGCGAACGCGCCGATGGCGGCGAAGGTGCCCTGGCACAGCGAGATCTGGCCGGCGAGGCCGGTGATCACGGTGATCGACAGGTAGATCGTGGCCAGGATCACCGCCTGGGTGACGAGGAACATCCACGACGCGTCGGCCCGGGTGAAGACCACGAGGCCGGCGACGGCGAAGAAGGCCACCGCGAACACCCGGGTCGCCCGGGTGAGCCACGGGCTGCGGTCCAGCGCCGCCGGCGACGGCGGCGGCGGGTCGACGCCCGACAGCGGGTCGGACTGCTCGCGGGTGCGGCGCACGGCCGGCCACAGCACCAGCATCCCGAACAGGACGATGAACGGCATGGCCGGGGTGACGTTCTCCTGGATGGTCGCCAGCAGCGGGTGGTCGCCCGACCAGCGGGGCAGGAACGTGTTGGCCAGCGCGATGAGCACGCCGAGGCCGAGGCCGCCGAGCAGCGCCCGGGGCAGGCTCACCAGCCGCCCGACGGCGGCGGCGGCGATCGCGACCACGACGAGGTTGAAGAAGTCGGGGGCGGCCAGGGTGTTGAACCGCGGCGCGATGAGCACGCCCGCCATCCCGGCGAACAGGCTGGACAGCGCCCAGCTCACGGCCGACACGCGGTCGGACCTGATGCCGTTGAGCTCGGTCATGCGGGGGCTCTCGACCACGGCACGCATCTGCAGGCCGATGCCGGTCCACCGGAACAACGCCGCCAGTGCCAGCATCGCCACCACGGCCACGGCCATCGCCACCAGCTCGTCGCGGCTGAACCGGTAGACCCCGACGGGGTCGTAGAACACGTCGGCCCCCCGGGACACGATCCCCTCGGGGGTGCGGCCGGCGACGGCCTCGAACCCGACGAGGACCTCGAAGATGCTCGGGATCGCCACCGTCAGGCCGATGGCCACGACCAGCTTGACCACCGCCGGGCTGGTGCGCAGGTGGCGGAAGATCAGGCGTTCGAGGACCAGGCCGAGCAGGGGCGCCAGGAGGAGGACCGACACCACCAGTGCCGGTACCCGGCCCCACCCCCACTCCTCCCGCGCCTGGAAGTACATCGCCGCCGAGACGTAGGCCTGGGCCCCGAAGGCCAGGTTGAACACGCCGCTGGTCTTGTAGGCCAGGACGAAGCCGAGGGCGATGAGGGCGTAGACGGTGCCGGGTGGCAGGCCCTGGAGCAGCCCGCGGAACAGGTCCTCCCCGACCGAGGCGGCGACGATCATGGGAGCGCCGTCACCCGAACGCGGTGGGCTCCGGCTCCGACCAGGCCAGGTCGACCTGGCTCCAGCACAGCCACGGCGTTTCGGGCGGTGCCACGGTCGTGAACGCGCCATCCTCGACCTTGACCAGGATCGAGCACTCCTGACCCGAGTCCGCCTCGCGGGTGTCCTGCGTGTAGGGCGTGTGGGCCTCGGTCCAGTCCACCGGCTCGACGAGCCCGCCGGCGTCGAAGTCGGTCATGGCGTTGGTGGCCGCCGTGACCTTGTCGCGGTCGAACTCCGGGCCGGCGGCCAGCAGGCCCTCGTACGCCAGCGTGGCGTTGATCCAGCCGACCATGGCCAGCTCCGACGGCTCGTCGCCCTGCTTCGCCATCCACGTCTGGAAGTCGCCGAGGGCGCTGCCGGCGGCGTCGGCCTCGAAGGGGCGGAAGGCGACGGACACGATGTCACCCTCGAACAGGTCGCCGGCGTCCTCGACGAACTGCTGGTTGTAGGTGTTCGGGTGGTAGAGGACGACGTCGTCCATGCCCTGCCGGTGGAGCTCCTGGGCCAGGGTCTTCATGCCGTTGAGGTCGATGCAGGTGGAGACGAAGTCGACGCCGGCGTCCTTCATGGCGGTGACCTCGGGCGCGATGCCGTTGGGCAGGCCGTAGGCCAGGTCGTCGTTGGTGTAGGCCAGCGACACGCCGCTGTCCTCCGCGTACGCATCGATCGAGGCGGCCGTCGTCTGGGTGCACACCTTCGAGTTCTCGGTGGCGCCGTAGCCGAGGGTGGCCGCCTTCGTGGCGCCGGAGATCTGGGCGGCGTACGAGACGGACCGCCCCGTGCAGCGGTCGCAGCGGATGACGGTGCTCGGGAAGATGTGGGGCCGGTCCGCGGCCTCGGTGGCGTTGATGCCCCAGGCATAGGTGGGGACACCGGCACCGTCGAGATCGCCCCAGCCGGTGGCCAGCAGCGTGGCCTGGAAGGCGCCGAACGACCGGTTGCCCGAGATGACGTCGAGCGAGCGCACCTGGTTCTGGCCCAGCTCGTCGTCGAGGGTCTCTCCCACCACCAGGTCGCGCCCGTAGATGCCGCCCTCGGCGTTGCGGAAGGCGAAGTAGGCCTCGATGCCCTGCAGGTAGCAGTCGAGGATGCAGGTGCCGAGCGGGTTGCCGTTCTTCGTGCCGATGACCGCGAAGGAGATCTCGTCGTCGGTCACGCCCGGCACACCGGAGAGCGGGACGAACTCGTCGCGATGCGCCTCGCCCCCCTCCCCCGTCGCCCGGCCGCCCCCCGACGTGGTGGACGAGCCCGCCTCGCCGCCCGAGTTACCGCAGGCCGCGACGACGATCAGCGACGCTGCTGCCAAGACCCACCTGGATCGGAACACGGTCCCCCCGTGGTGCCGGTTGCCTCGCGCAAACTGACACGAGTGTTCGATAGGCCGACAGTACCGCGGCGCCGAGCCACCGTGCGGCGAAAGTGCCGGGGTGGTGCGCCGCCGTCACGAGACCGGCCCCGGCTGACGTCAGTGTTAGCGTCCCGGGCACTGGGATCGCCCTACGAGCGTGCGGAGCCGCCTCATGACCGTCGTCGGTGAACATCGTCTCCTCATCGACGGGAAGCTCGTCGAGGCAGGTGGTGGGGGGACGTTCGACAACGTCAACCCGGCCACCGAGGAGGTCCTCGGCCAGACCGCCGACGGGACCGCCGCCGACATGGCGGCCGCCATCGCCGCGGCCCGGCACGCGTTCGACACGAGCGCCTGGGCCACCGACCGGGAGCTGCGCAAGCGGTGCATCCTCCAGCTCCAGGCGGCGATCGAGGGCGAGCAGGAGGACCTGCGGGCGGAGCTCGTCGCGGAGGTCGGGTGCCCCGTCCTCATCACCTACGGCCCCCAGCTCGACGCCCCCCTGCGCGAGGCGTTGCGGTGGCCGGTCGACCAGATCGACACCTTCCCGTGGAGCCGGGAGCTCGGCCCCAAGGACGCCTTCGCGATGGGCATGGACAGCCAGCGCGAGGTCTGGAAGGAGCCGATCGGCGTGGTCGGCGTGATCGTGCCGTGGAACTTCCCCGTCGAGATCATCCTCAACAAGCTCGGCCCGATCCTCGCGATGGGCAACACCTGCGTCCTCAAGCCCGCACCCGACACCCCCTGGAACGCCACCCGCATCGGCCGCCTCGTCGCCGAGCGGACCGACCTGCCGCCCGGGGTCGTGAACGTCGTCGCGTCGTCCGACCACCTCGTCGGCGAGGTGCTCACCAGCTCACCCCTCGTCGACATGGTCGCGTTCACGGGCTCGACCGCCACCGGGCGCCGCGTCATGACGGCCGCCGCCACCACCCTGAAGCCGGTGTTCCTCGAGCTGGGGGGCAAGTCGGTCAACCTCGTCCTCGACGACGCCGACCTGGCGTCCACGATCCCCGGGGCGTCGGCGGTGTGCTTCCACGCCGGGCAGGGCTGCGCGATCCCGACCCGGCTCATGGTCCCCCGCGCCCGTTACGACGAGTGCGTGGAGCTGGCCGTCGCCGGCTTCGAGGGCGTGAGCTACGGCGACCCCACCGACCCCGGCAACCTGATGGGCCCCCTCGTGTCGCAGCGGCAGCGGGAACGGGTGCTCGGCTACATCGAGTCCGGCAGGGCCCAGGGCGCCCGGGTGGCGTTCGGCGGCGGGCGCCCGGCGCACCTGGATCGGGGCTGGTACGTGGAGCCGACGCTGCTGGTCGACGTGGACAACGCCATGACCGTCGCCCGGGAGGAGATCTTCGGTCCGGTGCTCGTGGTGATCCCGTACGACGACGACGATGACGCCGTGCGCATCGCCAACGACAGCCCCTACGGCCTCTCGGGGGCCATCACCTCCGGTGACCTCGACCACGCCAAGGCCATCGCCCGGCGCATCCGTACCGGCACCCTCGGGCTCAACGGCGGCCTCTACTACGGTGCCGACGCCCCGTTCGGCGGCTACAAGCAGTCGGGCATCGGCCGCCAGTGCGGCATCGAGGGCCTCGAGATGTTCACGCAGACCAAGACGGTGGCCTGGCCCGCCTAAGGACTCGAGCGGATAGGTCACGCCGGCGCGTGCCACGGTGCTGCGTTGCCGGTCGGCCGAGCTGTGGAGCTGGTGCTTCCACGCCAAATCCCCACGCGTAGGCCGTGGCGAGCTCCCTATCCGCTCGGTCTCCAAGCCCTGCCCCCGCGCCGTCCGGCGCCGTCCGGCGGCGAGCCCGCGATCAGCCGAGGTTCATGAGGCGGTTCATGTTGCCGCCCATGATCTTGGCCACGTCCTCGTCGGGGAGCCCGGCGAGCTCGTCCACGAAGGTGATCGGGTCGGCCATGCCCTCGGGGTGCGGGTAGTCCGAGCCGAAGATCACGTGGTCGGCACCCACCAGCTCGACGAGGCCCGCGGGGTCCTCCTCGTGGAAGGGATGGACGAAGATGTTCCGCCTGACGACCTCGACCGGGTCCTCCGCGAAGAGGTGCGGGTTGGACGCGTACGCCCCCGCCATGTCGTGGAGGAGGGGGCGGACCCACCCGCTGCCGTTCTCCACGGGCGCGATCTTCAGGCCGGGGAAGCGCGTGCAGAGGCCGTGGCCGACGGCGGACGCCACGGTGTCGACGATCTCCCGGTGCGACGCACCGACGATGGCGCTGAAGGCCGAGCCGCCCGAGAAGGGCGTGAACTCGTCATCCCGCACCCCCTCCCACTCGTTGAGGTGGCGCTGGTAGCCGCTGTCGGAGGCGTGCATGCCGACCACGATGTCCCGCTCCTGCACGAGCTCCCAGAACGGGTCGAACTCCGGCAGGGCGAACGAGCGCGGCCCCCGCAGGCCGGGCACCGGTGCCGGGCGCACGAGGATGATCCTGGCGCCGCGCTCGGTCACCCACGCCAGCTCCTCGATCGCCTTCTCCACGATCGGCAGCGTGATGACCGGCGCCGGGAAGATGCGGTTCTCGTAGTCGAAGGTCCAGGTCTCGTGCATCCACCGGTTGAGCGCGTGGACGACGGCGTGGGTGGCGTCCGGGTCGTCGCGGAGGCGCTCCTCGACGAGGCTTGCGAGGGTCGGCCACATGAGGGCCCGGTCGAGGCCCAGCTCGTCCATCAGCTCCAGGCGCGGGGCGGGCTCCCGGAAGGCGGGGAGGGCGTCGATGGCCCGGCCCATGATCTCCCGGCGGCTCTTGCCCTCGGGGTTGCCGACCTTGAAGTACTCCTCCTGGGCGCCGGGCGCCGCCACCCGCTCGAACGTGGGGTTGGGGATGTACTCGCTGATCCTCCCCTTGACCGCGATCTTGGTCCGGCCCCGCACCTCGACGTAGTCGATGACGCCCGCGTACGCGTCGGGGAGGAACCTCGTGAGCGCGTCCCGGGTCTCGTACATGTGGTTGTCGGCGTCGAAGACCGGGAAGCCGAGCTGGCGGGACGGCATCGCGTTGACCCCCTCGAACGACGCCAGTGCCGGAGACGTCGATGTCTCGCCCCACGGGCGGCCCGACACTAACCCACGTGAACGACGACGCGACGGCCCGGCGGCTACGGGATCTCGATGGCCGCCGCCCGGAACTGGGCGTTGTACAGCCGGGCGTAGGCGCCGTCGCCGGCCAGCAGCTTGTCGTGGTCGCCCTGCTCGACGATGCGGCCCGCCTCCATCACGAGGATCACGTCCGCGTCCCGGATGGTCGACAGGCGGTGGGCGATCACGAAGCTCGTCCGCTGGGACCGCAGCGCGGCCATCGCCTCCTGGATCAGCACCTCGGTGCGGGTGTCGACCGAGCTGGTGGCCTCGTCGAGGATCAGGATCGCCGGGTCGGCCAGGAACGCCCGGGCGATCGTCACGAGCTGGCGCTCGCCGGCGCTGAGGTTGGTGCCCTCGTCGTCGATCAGCGTCTCGTAGCCGTCGGGCAGCGAGTGGACGAACCGGTCGACGTAGCTCGCCTGGGCCGCCGCCATGATCGCGTCCTCGGTGGCGCCGGGGTTGCCGTAGGCGATGTTGTCGCGGATGGTCCCGGCGAACAGCCAGGTGTCCTGGAGCACCATGCCCGTGGCGTCGCGCAGGTCGCGGCGCGGCATCGACGCGATGTCGCGGCCGTCGAGGGTGATCCGCCCCGCGTCCAGCTCGTAGAACCGCATGAGCAGGTTGACCAGCGTCGTCTTCCCCGCCCCGGTCGGCCCGACGATCGCCACCGTCTGGCCGGGCTCGGCCACCAGCGACAGGTCGGTGATCAGCGGGCGGTCGGGGGTGTACGCGAACGACACGTGCTCGAACGCGACCCGGCCGCGGACGGCGCCGGCGAGCGGCTCGGCGCCGCCGTCGGGGTGCTCCTCGTCCGCGTCGAGCAGCTCGAACACCCGCTCGGCCGACGCCACGCCCGACTGCAGCAGGTTGACCATCGCCGCCATCTGCGTGAGCGGCATCTGGAACTGCCGGGTGTACTGCAGGACGGCCTGGACATCGCCGATCGAGAGCGCCCCGGCGGTGACCCGCAGCCCGCCGATCACGGCGATGACCACATAGTTGAGGTTCCCGAGGAACATCATCGCCGGCTGGATGACCCCCGAGACGAACTGGGCGCCGAAGCTGGCGGCGTGGAGCTCGGCGTTGGTCTGGCGGAACCGCTCCTCGACCTCGCGCTGGCGACCGAACGCCTTGACGATGGCGTGACCGGTGAACGCCTCCTCGACCTGGGCGTTGAGCGCGCCGGTGTGGCGCCACTGGGCGATGAAGCGGGCCTTCGAGCGCTTGGCGATCTCGCGCATGGTCAGCACCGACACCGGCACCGTCACGATGGCGACGAGCGCCAGCAGCGGCGAGATCCAGATCATCATGGCCAGCACCCCGACCAGCGTCAGCGACTGCGACACGAGCTGGTTGAGGGTCTGCTGCAGGCTCTGCGCGATGTTGTCGATGTCGTTGGTGACCCGGCTGAGCAGGTCGCCGCGCTGCTGGCCGTCGATGTAGGAGAGCGGCAGGCGGTGGAGCTTGTCCTCGACGTCGGCCCGCATCCGGCGCATCGTGCGCTGGATGATCCCGGCCATCAGCCAGGCGCTGACGTAGGTCACGCCCGACGAGCCGAGGAACAGCGCCAGGGCGCCCAGCAGCACGAGGTGCAGCTCGCCGAAGTCGATGCCCGACGGGCGGAGCAGGCCCTGGATGACGAGGTCGGTGGCGTGACCCAGGATCTTGGGGCCGACCACGGTGAGGGCGACGCCCACGGTGGCCAGCGCCACGATCGGCCAGACGGGCACCCGGTCCTCGCGCAGCAGCGCCAGCAGCCGTTGCGACGAGTTGCGGAAGTCGCGGGCCTTCTCGGTGGGGATGCCGGCCCCCATGGGCCGCACGGCGCTGGGGCTGCCGCTGGCCCGCGGCGGGGTGGGCGCGGCGCCTTTCCCGTCGCCGTGCGGCGCGTCCTGGACGGAGGCGGGCGGCTGCGGCGACGACGTGTCCGTGCTCACGCCGCCTCGCCCTCACGCATCTGGGACGCCACGATCTCGGCGTAGGTGGGGCACGACCAGAGCAGCTCGGCGTGGGTCCCGAGGCCCAGCGGCCGGCCGTCCTCGAGCACGAGGATCTGGTCGGCGTTGGCGATGGTCGACACCCGCTGGGCCACGACCAGCACGGTGGCGTCGCGGGTCCACGGCACCAGGCGGGCCCGGAGCCGGGCGTCGGTGGCGAGGTCGAGCGCCGAGAACGAGTCGTCGAACAGGTACACCTCGGGCTTGCGCACCAGTGCCCGGGCGATCGCCAGCCGCTGCCGCTGACCGCCGGACACGTTGGTGCCGCCCTGGGCGAGCCGGCCGTCGAGCCCGCCCGGCATGGCGGCCACGAAGTCCGCCGCCTCGGCGACGGTCAGGGCCTCCCACATCTCGTCCTCGGTGGCCTCGGGCCTGCCGTAGCGGAGGTTGCTGGCCACGGTGCCCGAGAACAGGTAGGGCTTCTGCGGGACCAGGCCGATGCGGTCCCACAGCGCGTCGGGCTCGAGGTCGCGCACGTCGACGCCGTCGATCAGCACCTGCCCGGCGGT